>JAQXLK010000027.1 GCA_029012085.1 Clostridiales bacterium | reverse complement strand
TTAGTTAGACGCGTTACCAAAGAACCTGTGCTGAACTGATCCAGATTTGCAAAAGAAAATGTCTGTACCTTGTCAAACACATCACTCCTTAAGTCCGATGAAAAATTGACAGATGCTTTTGCGGCAAAATACGCACCTCCGATTCCGCCTACCATCATCATAAATGCAGTTCCAAGCATGACAAGACCCATACTAAGAATGTAGGGCACATCATGATTCGCTGCGCCAATATTGATGATATTTGCCATAAGCTTAGGCAATATCACTTCCCCAATCACTTCCACAATCATTAAAATCGGTCCGATAATAAATGCCGGAAGATAGGGTTTCACATACTTCCAATATCTTTTCATAATCCACTTCTCCTCATTTTTTCTTCCTGTTTTAACATATCCTGATAATAGTCATCTCCATTTTGAATAAACCGAATAAAGAATTTTTCCAGAGTTTTCATTTCCTCCTCCGAAAAATCCTTAAACATGGCATCCTCTACTTCCTGAAAGTAAATAATACTTTGATTGATTACTTCCTTTCCCTTAGGCGTCACTACCACATGATTCATACGATTATCAGCCTCGTCACACTGTCTGCTTATAAATCCTGCCCTCTCAAGCTTCTTTAACGAAACCGCGACCGCTGCCGGGGAAATTTCCAGTTTTTCAGCAATTGCAGACTGGGAACAGTCCGGATGCTTTCCTAAGATCATCAACATCCTGTGCTGGCTCCTGTACACCCCGGTTCCTGCAACCTTCTTATTAATCACACGCTTCAGTGATTGATCCGCCTGACGAAAAAGATTCGTTAACTGATGCTGTAAATCCTTTCGCATGATTCCTCCTTTATTAAATAATTAATTTTTAACTAGTTAACCATTTGTCATTATATGTTTCTCCCATTTTAATGTCAACAGAAGGATTTCTTTTTAACAAAAATACAATTTTCTTTAGAAAAATTTTATAAATATACGGTAATCAGGAAAGAAACTGGTATGGTTTAAAAGTTCTAATTTGGTACTTTTTATAATGCCACCATTGCGTATAATAGGGTACAACAATCAATTTGAGGAGGAAACTACTTATGAAAAATGAAACAACCAAAAAAATAGCTTTGACCGGTCTGATGGCAGCTTTATCTTATGTGGTATTTACCTTTTTACAGATTAAGATCCCTCTTCCCGGCGGCGATGCAACTTCCATTCATCTTGGAAACGCAGTCTGTGTCCTTGGTGCTCTGCTCCTTGGTGGTGTCTACGGCGGACTTGGCGGTGCAATCGGTATGACCATCGGTGATCTGCTCGATCCCGTCTATATTGTATATGCACCCAAGACCTTTTTACTTAAATTCTGCATCGGTCTGATTACAGGACTCATCGCACATAAAATTGGAAAAATCACACTTGAAACTGACAATAAAAAAGTGGCTATCTGGGCAACCGTTGCAGCAATCGGCGGATTACTATTTAACGTAATCTTCGATCCTTTAATCGGTTATTTCTATAAGCTGCTTATCCTCGGCAAGCCTGCCGCTGAACTGACTCTTGCATGGAATGTAGCTGCTACTTCCATCAACGCAGTAACCTCCACCATCGTGTCAGTCATTGTTTATCTGGCATTGCGCCCTGCACTTAAGAAAGCGGGACTGTTCTTTACGATAGGGAAAAAGAAGAACTAAGCAGCCTGATATTTAGAATATGATAAAATAATTTGAACCGGGGCTTTTGATATGCCTCGGTTCTTTTTTTCTTAGATTTTCTATTTTTCCTTTTTACAATTTTCATCTAACTTTGCACCTAGTTTTGATATTTGGCGAAAAGATACCGGACACACCAAATGATTTGACATATATGCTTTTCTTTCCTTCTTATCCAATTGTTCCAAATATTTCAAATTGATAATACAGGATTTATGACACAACATAAACTGGTCATCCAATTGCTTCTTAATTTCAACTAAACCTCCCGCCATTTCATAAATTCCTTTTACTGTAAATATTTTAATTTTATGTGCATTCGAGGATGTCCTTACGCAAATAATTTCTTCTTGCTTTATTAACAGTACTCTACCTCCCAAATTAATCTTAAGTGCCTTATGAGTCGTATTGTTCTGTGAAGAAAACAAGTCCTGTGCATGAAACAGACACTGTTTAATACGCTCCGGAATTTTTTCAGGATAATCTTTTAAAATATAATCCATTGCTTCAACCTGATATTGAAATGTCATAAAAGACATTTCTTCATGAACAGTTACAAATACTATAAAACCTCTTGGATCAAACTCTCTTATTTTTTGTGCCAAAGTAATCCCAGTAAATACCATATCTTTCAAATCTACATCCAAAAAATACAGAAAGGGCGCTTGATTCTCTTTTATATACTGAAGCACCTTACCTGCGCAATCGGATGAAAGTGCAACTTCCATATCTAATTCTTCTATAAAAATGCACTTTCGAATGATCTCTTCCAAATAATTTCTATACCTGTTATCATCATCACATATAATAATCGGGAGCATTTAATTATTCTCCTCTTTCTTTATTATTTGAAGCAGCTGTACGAATTCCCCTTCTTTATATTCCGTATTAAGGAATACCTCTTCCTTATCTTTTAACAATTTTTCCACTTCATACAACCCCACTCCTATATGCTTTTGTTTACTTGTATATCCTTGTTCAAATAGCAACGAGATATTTTCTACTGGTTTCGATGAATTGGAAACCTTTATGTAACCCTGTTCTTTTTCCTCAATAATTCCTATGTACAATTTCTGTTCTTCCGTCTCCAAGGCTGCCTCTATTGCATTGTCCAGCAATATCCCCAATATTCTAACCAAATCAGGAATTAATATATTTAGCGTCACTACCTCTTTAGGAATATCCACTACTATTTGCAATTCCAAGCAGGTTGCTTTAAGAATTTTTGCATATAAGACACTTTTTATTTCTAATATTTTCATATTTGCTAATTGTCCAATAGCTGCGTCTTCTATTGCTAAATGTCTACCACTAGGTAAAATTTCTTTTTCAAAGTATTTCTTTAATTCTTCGTACTTTCCTTCATCTAAATAAGAATACATGGACGAAAGAATATTCATATAATCATGCTTAAAGATACGAATTTCCTGATATAAATTTTCCAGTCTGCTTGCATATTCTACCATAGCTTCTGCTTCAGATATTCGAAGTCTCAGCGCATAATCTTCTTTCAAAATGACATATAATCGATACAATACTATTCCTGTAGCAAACAGCAATATCAGGAACAATCCTCCATTAAACATCAAAATCGAAGTTGAATACCCCACATAGTTTCCCCAGATAACATTAAAAGCAAAAACAGTACAACAGATTCCAATCTCTGCAAATAATAAATAAACAATTTTTCTTTGATTTGTGTCCTTTTCTTCCAACCATTTCCAAATGACATTACGACAATATTTCCCTAATATTCCTGTAACCAATTGCAAAATTACAGTCAACCCAAAACAATATAGAAAATAATACAACATGTTACTTGAAATACGTTGAATATTAAAACCACACATATATATACCAGCTAATACTATATAATTAATACTAACTCCTATAATATAATTCAACATCATCCCAATTCCGTTTAACAATGCATGTTTTTGCCACCAGCATACTAACAAATAGCTTCCTATAATAACAATGATATTCGTCCATGTTCCATGAGCCATGGGCATAAAAAATGTTACTGCTAAACTATATAAATATACCGTTACCCTCTGACTAAATTTTAACTTCATATAGCACATATTGGTCAAAACAGAATTAATATATAGTACTGTGATTGAAGAATAAATAAACCAGTGTAAGTTCAAATTTTAACCTCCAGAATAACGTTCATGTTCAGATTTCTTACGTTCAGGAATTATACGATAATTTTGCTCATTTTTATGTTAAAGTGTAACACATGAGAAGGATAAATGCAAAATGTGTCACAAGTTATCAAACATAATCATAGAATGGTGTTGCACATTCTATTTTCTTGATGATTATACCAAAATTAAAGCTACATACGGCATGGAAGTTTTCTTGGAATTGTTTTGGAAAATAATTGGTTTTTTCGTTATAGGGCTTTTTATTAACAAAAAAATTGAGTTTTTTTTATCACTCTGGTGTTTCTCTACCTTAAGACTATTTATTGGTGGTCGCCATTGCTCCAGTAGCCTGTTTTGCTTTTTTACTATGATCTTTATAGGATTGACTTCCGCGAATATATTTAGTAGGTTTGTTATTCCACCAAAATATGGCATATTCTTATTTGGACTTGCCATCACATTAGTAATAAGATATGCTCCGTTTTCTTCAAAACTCATTTATAAAAATAAGTTAATAAAGAAAACTTCCGCCACAATAATTTTAATAATATATTTATTATTTTTTCTACTTATTGAAGAACAATCTATAAAAAATGTTTTTTTATGTTCTCCTTTAATGGAAATTGCAACTATCTTACATATAAAGGACAAATAGATTAATGAACCATCTCAAAATTAGTTATTTCAAAAAAGCATTGGCATCAACACTACTTCATATGACGAATTACTTTTCTGACTATGATAATTCAAAAAGTTTTCCGGTCTTTACATACGAAGTTAAAGTTCCTGAGGAACTAAAAATTCAAACAAAAGAATAACTAGCTAACTTCTTAACACTGTTGCTATATTACTTTATTCTTAATTGTATAAATTATCCAATAACATACTAAGGCATGGCCATTTTAAGATAAACTTTTTGCGCAAAGTCGAAGCTTGACAACTGAATAACGTTGCAGGAAGCAAAAGTATTATATAGAGTTAGTAACAATACATTTTTATCATATAAAAATAAAAAATGTTTTATCAACAAAAGTAACCACAAATTATTTTTATGTAAAGGAGAAAACTTATGAAAAAAACACTTTCAATTTTTTTAGCTATAACGACAATTTTGAGCAGCAATTTGTCCGCATTTGCTGCGACAAAATCTCTTGAGAATCAGGCAGGTGTTGGTTTTGTTACTGTCACTATTACCGACTTAAATACAGGAGAAACGCTTACTCTATCAGAAGAAGACTTGCAAATTGATCAGACAATGACAGAAAATGATAATGGCATCAAAACCGAAACAGTAATTGCCAATATATCTCTACCTTCAAGTGATATATCTCCTCAAAGTTCTGTTACCGATGGTGGATGTACAACCCGAATCGAACTTAATATTGATTACGAACAATCGGGTACGCTTTATCGGATGAAAACAGCTTCTGGCTCTTTTACAGTGCTTGATAATGCCTTTACCCATTCCAATCGTATGGTTAAACTGGCAAATTATGATTGGGCCCAAACATCCTATATAGAAACTTATTATCCTTCCTCTTCTTCTTTTTCCTATAGTCCTTTTACCAACTGGATTGATTCTAATTATCCTCCAGCCGTATTAGCAGGCTATGCAAAATGCACAGTATCACGCGGTGGTTCTTCTTGGGAAGTAAAATGTGAACATACTATTATATCCAACGGAAGTGCACTTTAAAATGAAATTAAAAACCGGCATTTACTATTTACTTTCTTTTATCATACTTCCTGCAATCAACTGTCTCCTGCTTCCCTATTTAAGCAAAGCAGCCAATCAAACATTTTCTGATACCTTCGAATGGCAGGTCTTAAAACAAGCTTCGACCATAATAGGTATACTGATTGGAGTAACATGTGCTTTCTTTTCCATTTACTATTATCATTATATTATGAAAACCTATCATGGATTAACGCTTGTCTTTCCAATCATCTACTTGATATATCAGGATAGAAAAATGATAACAGTAAATACATATTCAAGTATCTATATTGCCATGTATATCTTCTTAATACTGTTATGCTTCTGGCATTTGCGAAAGCGTATATTCCGGTTATCCAAACCCCAAGATTAATCTTTACATACAAAGAGGCGGCACTCCCTGCCGCCTCTTTGTAATAAATCTCTATATTGCACAGCACCTGAAAGGATTCAGCAATCCCCCTGCTGCTTTAAAGCACGCCAGCCCTAAAGGAATTAAAATCAATGTACAGCACAGCACCAGTCCTGCCAGGGCGCAAATCAATGCACAGGGAAGACAGATCAACAGCTTAAACACCAGCTTCAATACCCCGCCGATCACATGAAAGCCAATTCCCAGTACGCCGCCAATCAGATGAAAGCATAATCCCAACACTCCAAGTACAATTGCCATCGCAATTAATAATAAAATAAATGTAATCATTCTTCCTCCTTTCAGGTACTATTTCCCATTGCTGAATAAAACAGTAATATTTCCCATATTGCAAGTCAAATCAAGAGTTCCATCTGCACCGTTGTTGATAGACTTTTCCAGTCCAAGTGCATGCCACGAGGATCTGTCCACCTCAATATTTCCTGTGGAGCATTCAATCTCATAATTGTAATCCTCCTTGCTGCCTTCAAGCATAAATTCCATATTACCCATATCACATTCTGCATCAAGATTTTGGACTATACTGCCGTTATAGATGCATTCTCCCATGCTTACAATAAGGTCAGCCTCCTGTACCGTCACATTCTGAGCATCCATACGCCCTGCTCCGATTTCTGCTGAAAATTCTCCTGCCTTAATGTCCCTCAGCAACAGTTCTCCTGCTCCAATTTCCGCCGAAAGCCCTCCTGTCTCGCATGAAGAAATATCCATCACTCCGGCGCCGATTTCCACATCTACCTCTTCAAATTTCATACCTGCCGGAATTTCAATCATAATCTGGTTTTCAAACTTTGTATGTCCAAACACTGCAATGTCAATTCCCTGAAATCCCTCTACATACAGGGTCTGGTCTTTGACAAAAGTTTCACACTCTCCTACTCCCTTCACATGGATTTCAATGTTCCCGTCAGATACTTCTTTCTCCCTTACTGTAAAAAAACCTGCACCTAATACCAAATTCAGGCGTTTCACATCCTGCGCTGAATAGCTCCTGTCTTCATCAATCTGCACCATCTCAGCATATTCATCATTTCCGATTGAAAATTTATTATCCCGAAATACCAAATGCAGTTTGCCATCACTGATATTGTCAAGTGCGTTTTCTACCGCATCTCCGGCATTTTCCAGCTGTGCATGCAGCTGTTCGTCATTGTTTACCCAGTAAATCAGGCTTCTTCCGCCTGCCAGCACGCTAGTCATACAGCACACAAACCCAAGCGCCGCCAAAATCCCTGCTGTAATGAGACTGATCTTTACAAATTTTTTCATTTCTCACACCCCCTTTTTCCCGAAAAGCTTCTTAAATATATATCCAATCCCCTCAAAAATACCCGGAATGCATTTTCCGACCAAAAGCACCTCCAACAGCATAAGCAAAATCCCCAATGCTGCACAGATACAGCCTCCTCCGATCAGTCCCACTCCTGCAATCGGATGTGCCAGAATGGAGCCAAAACCTCCAATCACGAGAGCAATTGCCACGATGTACAAAATAATCATGGCGAGACCAATTCCAAAAACCACTCCAAGTATGGATGCCACTATGCCAATCAGAATGCCAAGTACGGCACATACAAGTCCTAAGATTACCGGAGATAAGAAAACACAGCCAATCACAATCAGCACAATCGCCCATGCCGGCATACTGTTTTTCTTTTCTTCTGTTTGTTTCTGCGCGATCTGGGAATACTCCTTCTTAGTTTCCTCATTCTGCCCTTCGGTGTTCCGCTTTATGATGGCATTTTGTACTGATGCATTTCCCTCTGTAAATCCATTCTCTGTAAACTCCCCACGGCTGCAGTTTTCACTAAGCCCCTCTTTAACGATTGCCGCAACCTGTTCAGGAGAACCCAGCGCTTTTATTACTTCCTGCTCGTTTTCCTTTCCGGCATCATTAAAATAGTCATTATAATATTGAAGCGCTTCCTCACGTTCACTTGGCGAAATATCTGAAAGCAGCTCTTCCAACTGCCTCATAAATTCCCATCTACTCATTGTTCATTCCTCCCTCGAATATACTGTTAATCTTTGCAGAGTACTTTCTCCATTCACTTTCATAAAGATTCAACTGAAGTCGTCCCTTTTCCGTTGCCTTATAATATCTGCGGTTTCGTCCTGCACATTCTTGATCATACACCTCAAGACACTCATCCTTCTGTAATCTTCTCAACACCGGATATAACGTGGATTCTGATAATTCAATGACCTGCCGGACATCCTGCGTAATTTTATATCCATATGCGCCTGATGTTTCTCTGGACACAACTGCCAGTACAATCGCATCCAGAAGCGCTGCTCCTGTATTAAAAACCATACTGCTTCTCCTTTCCTTTAAATTTCTCTCTATAATATTATATGCCATATAGTATTGTTTCCGTTACACATACTATATGGCATATAATATTACTTTGTCAATAGGTTTTACATTCTTTTTTTATAATATGCTGTTGCGATGATAAAACTGAAAAGAAAAACATATAACAGGAACAGGCACGCCTTTATCAGAACCGGTTCAAAAATCCCCAAAATCATACTTGCCGCTACTCCCACCAGAAGTAGAATTTTGACGGCAGCCTGCAATGCTTTGTTTCTGATTTCCGTAAGCCGTTCATCGGAGTTCTCCAGGCGGCTTTCCTTAAGCTTTTCTTCGTTTTTCATAAGGAGCAGATTTCTGACAAAAAGGATTACTCCCGCTATTGCAAGCCCTGTTCCAAAGCCACAGTATACACCAATAATGTAATCCGGCAATGCAGCTGCCCCTGTCTTTTCTGCCCATAATGCTACCACTGCAATCACAAGCCCTATGATCGTCAAACCAATCATCCACAGGTTTCTGTTCTTAAGCACCTTTCTGTATTCCTCATTCGTTGTTGCGGTTGTTCCGCAAAAAATCCCTCTGAATTTCATAAATTCTCATCCTCCCTGTCAAAAATAAACATTTCCTCAATAGATACGCCAAAAAACTGAGCAATCTTATGCGCCAGCACCAAAGACGCCTTATACTTTCCGTTTTCCAGTGAAATAATCGTCTGTCTGGTCACATTGACTGCATCTGCCAGTTCTTCCTGAGTCACCTTTCTTTCCTTTCTGTACTGTGCGATTTTCGTCTGCATTTTTTTGTCCTCTCCTTTTTCCGAAGCGTCACAAAGCTCCGGTAGATACAAGTATTCTGCCAGCGACTGCCACCTTTTACTGCAGCTTGTATCCCGCTTTTGATGTATAGCATGCTTTACATGTTATAGTATAGTTCACTTTACATTATTTGTCAAGCACACTTTACAAATAAATTT
>JAQXLK010000026.1 GCA_029012085.1 Clostridiales bacterium | reverse complement strand
GGTTCCTTTAGCAATCAAATAAACATAATGACAATTCTCTGTCTGTGAAACTCTGTGAATACGAGCCTTTGCCTGCTCAAAATTACTCATGGAGTAATCCAGCGAATAAAATACCATCGTTGAAGCTGCAGTAAGCGTAATACCAAGTCCTGCTGCCGCTATCTGTCCTACAAATACTTGGCAATCAGCATCTTCCTGAAATCTACGAATCTGCTCGTCTCGGTCTTTTATACCACCACGAATCACAGCATATCCGACCTTTTTCTTCTCTAACAACTTCTGGATGTCATTAAGCTCTGGTACGAAACGAGCCATAATCACCAACTTTCGCCCTTCTTCGACGACACTATCAATAATGTCAGATAATGCTTCGATCTTAGCTGTACTTACCGAGTTGGTATCTCCTTCATCATCGGTAAGATGTCCTCCTGTAACTTGTGATAAACGAAGCAGCTTAGTGAGTACATTTACTGCAGAAACTTCTGAATTGGAAAGTTCTGTATAACTGTCCTTTTCAAGCTGGTCATATATCTTCTGTGCCTTTGGCTCCAACTCCATCTTACGAATTTCCTCAGTGATTGCCGGCAAATCTAGACATTCTGCCTTTGTTACACGATAAGCAATACAATGCATTCTCTTTAAGAAATCATCCCTCATCGACTTCTTAAAAATTGGAATGTGTCCACCGTAGCCACCCATATCAAAATAGCGGTTACGAAACTGAAAAAAGCTGCTGCCAAAGATTCTAGGCTCTACGAACTTATACTGGCTGAACACATCTATCTCCTTATTGGTGATAAGCGTACCAGTAAGCAAAAGTCTATAAGTTGCATGCGCTCCAATGGCATGCATACCTTTTGATTGACTCGTTCTGGCCTCTTTCATTTTATGAGCTTCATCAGCAATCACTAAATCCGGATTCCAGTGAATCAACTCTTTCTCCAGACGCCATGCCGACTCATAATTTACAATCACTATCTGAAGGCCAACGCCCTTGAAACTCTCAAGCTGCTCCTGCTTCTTTTTTCCAGTTCCCTTTAAAATCACTACGCTATAATCATACGCAGCGAATTTATCGAGCTCCTCACTCCATACCGATAAAATTGAAAGCGGCGCTACTATAACCACACGCTTAATCTTTCCTGCTTTATACAAAGCACCTGCTATTGCAATACTAACTATGGTTTTGCCGCAGCCCATCTCCATTAGAAGTGCCACCCCACCAGATGTAAAATTTGATGGTAATATGCCAAACAGGCGACAGGCGAATGTAAACGCCTGTACCTGATGGTTATATGGTTTTACTCTAATTGGCATAAGCTCGGCAGCATTTATTCTGTCTGCCATGCTAGTCCTCCAATCCCAGAGAAGCCTTTAACGCCTTATCTACCCTTATCTGGTCCTCCGGGCGAAGCTCTCCAAGCACTGCGATAATATCGCTGCGATCAACAGTCATAATCTGACTCGTTAATACCACTGATGGCTTGTACAAGAAGTCATACCATTGCAGAAGACAGTTGCAAGGTAAATCCAAACGACTTGTGTTACTTGTAATAAATGCCACTATTATCGTGTTGCTATGCTTATTACCTTTGTCATTCTGAATCACACAGCCATAATGGTGGCCCTGAATGATAGATGTCTTTTGCCCATGCTTATCCACCGGATTCTCTAAATCTACGATAGAATACTTTTTAATCTCTTCCATGTTCTTTACCTCCTGAATCATTGCTTTTTCGCTACACTCAGGCTTGTGAGAATTACCACTTTTCTTTTCAATAAAGGTGTGATAATATGTTTTGTAGCGATAGGGAATGTCGTAACCAGTACTTGTCTTGCCGGAGAAGTTGGCTATGCATTCCTTTTTCATTGCTTCTACTGTTCCACAAATGCGTTATTGTTCCTTCAATGGAACATTTTCAACAAAAAAAATATCATCCATACTCTCTTTCGGAAAACATTTCTTAAATCTGGCAATAAATTCGTTACCTACCGAGCACTTCTTTGTCTTAATTCTCCAAAGCTGACTACGGCTAATCCCTAACTTTTTAGCCATCTCTGTTTCAGATAAGTTTCCCTGCAAAGCATAGAGTTTTTCAACGTTTATGCACAACATTCCACACCTCTCCTTTCTCAATTTATCTTGTTCCATCTGTGGAACACTTTAAGAATATCACACATGTTCCATCAAAGCAACACCAAATTTACATTTTTCACAAAGTTGTTGCATCTATGGAACACTCATGCTATAATTACCTTAGAAACCATGGATAGTTTGGAGGTGCTACTATGGCAAACACATTAGGCGAAGTAATCAAATCTCGTAGAGAAGAATTAGGAATAACACAACGTGAGCTTGCAAGAGGTGTAAAGATTAGCAATGCTACTGTTTCAAGAATTGAGAGTGATGACAAGATTACACCTGACAACGATACACTAAGAGCAATCGCTGATTTTTTGAAACTTGACTATAATTATTTATTAGCCTTGAATAAACAAATAGATGACGAACCAGAAATTAGAATGATTCAGCGTGCAGCGAAAAACATGTCTCCTGAAGAGAAAGAAAAAATGATGGCCCTTCTTAAACTTTCTTTTGAGGATGCATTCAAGAATGCCGGAACTGATAAGAGGGATACCGATTGATATACGGAGCTAATTATGCTTTAGCTGTAAAAACAGTGGTTGAGGTGCTTGAGGATTACGAAATTACTCAGGCACCTATTAATTTACAAATTATATTTGAAGGGCTAGGCAGAGAATTACGTGTAAAGACATATGAAGCATTCATGCAAGAATCAGATATGTCCTTAGAAGAAGTTATTCTTTTTTTCGACAGCGACCTGGGTGCCTGTTGCTATGATTCCCAAACTGGACGCTACGTTATTTTCTATAATGATTCCAAATCAGAAGCATTTATACGTTTTACTCTTGCTCATGAACTAGGACACATATTCCTTGGCCACCATCAAAAAGCAGGAACAGCGATTTTAGGACGTTCCTTTTTGTCCAAAGAACAGTATGAAGAATATGAAAAGGAAGCTAATGTATTCGCTAGGAATCTACTCAGTCCAGCTCCACTTGCTTGGAGAGTAATTGAAGAAGGGAAATCAACTAATCAGAATAATGATATTGCTAATGCTTTTAATGTTACTTCTATTGCTGCTGGTGTCCGAGTAAATATGATAAGACGAGATCTCCGAGATTATTCACCAGAGATGCAAAAGAAGGTAAATAGGATAAAGATTCGTTACCACAAGCATTGTAACAAATGCAAGCGCTGGTTACCTAAAGAAAGCAGGTATTGCATGTTCTGCGGTAATAGTCGCTTAAGTAAGAGTTTATCGTATAAAGATTTCCCTGATGAAATATATGCCGATAAAAACGGTTTCTTTATCCAATGCCCTACTTGTGGACATGCAGACCATGATGTCAGTTCTAGATACTGCATCATCTGCTCTACCCCACTGATGAATCTTTGTAATGGAAATTCAAAAAATGGAAAAAGCCATAAGCGCCACCGGAATCGCAGTTTTTCCATGTATTGTGAAGAATGCGGAGCACCAACATACTACAACGAACACAATATAGAAATCCGACAGGAGGTATCAGAAATGTTTTTTAATGACGGAGTTGATTTTGATGAGGAAACATTAAGAGTTAATATATGCCCAGTATGTGGAAACGAAGAATTCAGAGAAGAGGCCACTTTCTGTAAAATATGCGGCACAAACCTATATAATGAATGTGAAGGAATTCCCGACCAGGATATGTATGGTGAAACCATATACATAAACACCCATAGAAATCCAAGCAACGCAAGATACTGCGAAATATGTGGTAAACCCACATATTTTCTAAAAAACAGAATCCTAACGGATTACAAAACCTATCTTGCAAACAAAGAAGCAGAGGAAGCCTTCATAGCTAATATTCCAGCATCCACAAATGTCTCAGATGACAATGAGGATCCTTTCGCAGATTTTGATGAAGAGCTTCCATTTAATTAAAAGATAAGGCCGCCAGATTTTCTTTCTGACGGTCCTTTTTTATTACTGTCTTGCAAATAAGATCCCTTGCTCAAATGCAGCATAAGCAAATTCGCTATCATCATTATTAATTCGGTCAAGTAAATGATTAAATCTTATACGCATTTCCGGCGGTAGCTCATTTCTAAAAGCTACTATTTCCGCTTCAATTGTTGTATCCTTCATAATAGATGCATGATTTTGCATAATGTTATCGCACAAATCACGCATAAGAATGTTCTTATATTCCATATTGTACCTCCATCGGTTTCAAGGACGGCTAGCCCTCTACTTCCATACAAAATCATGTCTATCTGAATGTTACATTTAAGTCTAGTGCCTTATTGGCTGCTTCAAGCACAATCTTCTCGATTGCTTCTGCATAAGTCTTTTCATCAATCTCTGTCAAATTAAAGAAATGCATGCTGTTCTGTAAGAAATTCTGGAATTTGCTCTTAAAACTGAACGCATTCTTCTCCGCATCCTGAATAGCCTTGTAATAAAGCAGAATGCTTACAAGTTCTTTCGGATTCACATAACTTTCTACTGTTTTCATATATTTCTCATCAGCTTCCTGTGTACGCTTCACACCAGTAATTTTAAGTGTCTGAAATACAACTGAGTGAATAAATTCTCCCGATGCAAAATTACGTAAGTTTGCAGTAAAGTTGACTGAGAATGACTTGCAATTATAGAAATACTCCTCATCAATGTTTGAAGTATAACCATCTCCATTCTTAAGTCTCCGACGCAATGCGTTATATGCATTACCATGAGGAGTCTTACCAATACTAAGCGCAATATCTGACATCCCCGGTGTAAACACCTTCTTATCCGTTGCATTATCTGTAACATGAACATGAATAAGCTCCGCAAGACGCTCCTTATCAATAACCGGAGTAGGAATTTCACCCTCTTTTGCAACAAACTTTACCTTATATGCACTATCCTCCAAGGATACTGCAATGTCATGCAATACCGTTCTGTATGCCTCACGAACATTGTATTCCTTTGTCACATAGTCAGGGAGACTATCATTTGGATACAAAAAGCATGCAAGGGACTTCACCGGAAGACGCTTCTTAGCTTTTACCTGCGCAGCATTCAAGTCATCATTCAACTCCAACATTCTATCAGAAATGCTCTCCAACAGGTCTCTCTCTGTAAAAACATTATCTATTTCATCCTGCTCTTCTTCTGCTAAAGGATCATAAAAAGTAGGTTTAAATAGGTCAGCAACATATAAATCCAATTTATTGTGAATCATGAACACCGGAATCTGCTTATTGAAGTTCTTAAGAACATCACGATAAAGTTCACCGATTTTCTTTTCGTTAGTATCACCAACTAAAGGAACCACCATAGCAATCGCATCAATATCACCTTTATAAATAAGCTCTGAACAGTAATCAATGTTCTCATCATCTGTGTTATCAGAGTGATATAATCCACGTGTATCAAGTGTGGCAAAAACAATGTTGTTCTGGCTATCTCTGAATACAGCACTTGCCTTTGCATCATTCTCAATCATCTTTGCAAATCCCTTATGCATAGGGACGTAAATAACA
>JAQXLK010000025.1 GCA_029012085.1 Clostridiales bacterium | reverse complement strand
TCCGGATTGAAATTAGTCGCAAACGGATATCCGTGATCACCACCATTGCAATCCAAAATATCAATATATTCGATTGTGTCAAAATAATGCTTCTTTGCATATGCCGTAAAAACACTGGTAACACCGGGATCAAAGCCTGTTCCTAACAATGCTGTAATTCCTGCCTCTTCAAAACGTTTCTGGTAAGCCCATTGCCAAGAATAATCAAAATATGCAGTGAAACCTGCTTCTTTACAACGTTTTTCATAAATTGCACGCCATTTTGGATCATCCGTATCCTCTGGCTCATAATTCGCTGTATCAATATAATCTACCTTGCATTCCAGACAGGCATCCATGATTGTAAGATCCTGATAGGGAAGCGCTACGTTCAACACAGCATCTGGCTGATACTCCTTTATCAATGCTACAAGCTCTTCCTTTGAATCTGCATCCACCTTAGCTGTTGTGATGCTTGTCTTTGTTGTCTTCTCAAGCTTCTTCTGCAAAGCATCACACTTTTCCTTTGTACGACTTGCGATACAAATTTCTTTAAATACATCACTATTTTGGCAGCATTTTTGAATAGCAACACCAGCTACACCGCCACATCCAATAACTAATAATCTACCCTTCATTACTCTTCCTCCTGTTCCAGCATTTCCTCCACATATCTTGGCAACATAAATGCTCCCTTATGCAAATTTGTAGTGTAATACCATGTCTGAATTTCTCTCTGATTCCACCTTGCGTCATCCAAATCCTTCAGTGGATGATATTTCTTTGATGCAAAGCCAAATAACCAATAGCCCGAGGAACAAGTTGGTATATGTGCCTGATACACCCTACTAATTGGAAAACTATGACTTGCCTTCCTGTGCATAGCCCTACAGGTATCCTCATCCTCATCATAAAATGGACTTCCATGCTGATATACCATCATACCATCCTCCCGAAGTGCCCGATAACAGTTACCATAAAATTCCTTCGTAAATAATCCCGCCGTATGACCTAACGGATCAATGGCATCATTGATAATCAAATCATACTCTTCCTGCTTTGTTCGCAGGAAACGCAGTCCGTCCCTGTAATACACCGTTACTCTCGGGTCATCCAGTCCACAGGCATTATCCGGAAAGAACTCTTTACAAACTTCCACAAAGGTCTCGTCCGGTTCCACCACATCAATCTGCTTAATTTCATCATAATAAGACAGCTCTCTGGCAACTCCGCCATCGCCACCACCGATTACCAGCACTTTCTCCACATGGGGATGTACCGCCATAGGTACATGCACAATCATTTCATCATAGGTAAACTCATCCTTTTCTGAAAAAACAATACTGCCATCGGAACTAATAAACCGCCCAAATTCCTCTGACTCAAACACGTCAAGTCTCTGAAAATCCGTCTGTGCCCCAAAAAGCTGTTTTTCCACCTTAACCGACACTTTCACCTTTTCTGTATGGTAATCTGAAAACCATAATTCCATGTTATGATCCTCCTCTGGTTATTCTTTGTTCTATCTATTATTTATTTTCATACATGCAGGATTATCTAACCAGCACATTTAAATTCTCCACATAAGGGTCCTGGGTTCCCTGCATGGAACACCCCTTCTCCTTTGCATAAATAATGTACTCAATGATTTCCTGTGTAATCATCTCTCCCGGCGCCAGAATCGGAATTCCCGGCGGATAGCACATTACAAATTCTGCACAGATCTTACCTGCCGTCTCCCGAATCGGCAAAGCCTCCTTGTCCGCATAAAATGCCTTTTGCGGTGATACGCAGACCTTCGGTGAAATATATTCCGTTGCCAGCATATGGGATGGGTCTTTCGAATATAACCGCTTGATATCTGACAATGCACCTACAAGTCTCTCAATATCCTGAATCCGGTCACCAATGGAAATATAAGCAAGCACATTGGTAATATCCCCAAACTCAATCTGTATATCATACTCATCCCGAAGCAGGTCATAGACTTCAATTCCTGCAAGACCGATATCCCGGGTATAAATTGAAAGCTTTGTGACATCAAAATCATACACACTGGTACCATTTACAAGTTCACGGCCATAGGCATAATAACCACCAATTTCATTAATCTCTTCCCGTGCATATTCTGCCATCTCTTTTACCTTTGCAAAGGATTCTGCTCCACGCAAAGCGAGATTTCTTCTGGAAATATCAAGACTTGATAATAACAGATAAGATGCACTTGTAGTCTGTGTTAAATTAATAATCTGGCTCACATACTCCCAGTTCACAGTCTTATTCACCAATAAAAGAGAGCTTTGGGTAAGACTTCCACCAGACTTGTGCATGGAAACCGATGCCATATCCGCTCCTGCCTCCATGGCATTTACCGGCAGTCCCTCACCAAAATATAAGTGGGTTCCATGGGCTTCATCCACTAATACCAGCATATCATGCTCATGTGCAAGCCTTACGATTCATCTCAAATCCGAACAGATTCCATAATAGGTTGGATTATTTACTAAAACACATACCGCATCCGGGTTATCCAATATCGCCTGCTTCAAATCATCCAGTTCCATACCAAGAGAAATACCTAACTTTTCATCCACCTTCGGATCCACATACACCGGAACTGCACCATTCAATACCAACGCATTGATAACACTCTTATGCACATTCCGAGGCAGAATAATCTTCTCCCCTGCCCGGCAGGCTGCCATTACCATACTCTGCACAGAAGAGGTGGTTCCACCAACCATAAAAAAAGCATGATCTGCACCAAAAGCTTCAGCTGCCAGCTCCTCTGCCTCCTTAATTACCGACATTGGGTGACAAAGATTATCTAGAGGTTTCATGGAATTCACATCCAAACTCACGCACCGCTCACCCAGCAAATCCCTAAGCTCCGGATTTCCCCGTCCACGCTTATGTCCCGGCACATCAAATGGTACCACTCTCTGTTTTCTAAGACGCTCCAATGCTTCATAAACCGGAGCTTTCTTTTGCGCTTCTCTATCCATCTCACTACTCCTAAAAGAAAACAGGTGGCAAAAACCACCTGTCAAAATTCATCATGTTTTCTTTGTATTCCAGTTTTCGCATTCATATAGCACAATCATAGCATATTACAGCCTAAAAATCAAGAAATATTACACAGAATATCACCCTGGTTACGCTAATCGTTACTGTACAGATGTTATCAATACACAGCTTCAGATAACGTGTGTACAGTAACCTCAATCTATCCTTGTGGATTCTCTTGCTGTTGGCGTCTCAAAGCAACATGCTCTGCCATCTGTTGTCTACTATCATTATAGAACTTCTCTGTATTCTCATCGTATCCAAAATACAGATACGGTAGCTGCTGAGCCACATACCGGATTGCTTCCTCTACATCAGCCGCATTCTTCATAGCAATATTGAATGTTCTTCCATCTGCTGTCCGCACCATCAATGCATAGGTCTTACCTGTCGGAATCATATTGATACTATGCTGGACTACATTCGGATATACCCATAGCAAATCTTTTACCTCTGCGAAGAAAACTTTTGCATTTCTTTTTTGTACAGCCATAAAATATTCTGTATTAATTCGAATCCCCTGCACAGCGGCTCCACTATTATAAAACTGCTCAATCCGCTCCATATACATCTGTTTATTGCCCTTCGCCTCACAATATTTCTCCAGTTTCTTGATATTACTGTCCGAAACATTCTTTTTAAACATAATAAATCCTACAATTACCATAAACACAAAAAAAATGGCATTCATAATCAATTCACTTTTGTTAGAATCTCCCAAGCAGTCCACCATCAATACATAAGGCAGAAAATACTGTTTATCCTCTGCAGACCATTCCAATGCATCAATAAATTCATTATAATATCGTAATGATTCACCTGTTAATGGCATAATTGTTCCTTCTACCTGCATCGTCTCCAATGAATCCGGTGATACATTCTTCCCATCTAAATAATCCCAATATAGCTGCATATTACTATCTGCCGTATACATATATGTCCCACTGCACATCATTCCCATATATTCCGAATTCCCTACCGGAATCACATATTCCTTTGATGTTGTTTTCCCGTTTTCCTCAGAATAAGAATAATAGTCATAAATCAGGTAAATATTCGCAGTTACCCGCTGCCCCTCTTTAATATCCTCTGCCTTCAGCTCATTGAAGTTAACAGGCTTTGTAAAATATGCCCGAATACTATCCATACTGAATATCAATACAATTGCTGCAATTCCCCAGAACATACACCCTATAAAAAGGGAATAAAGTAAATTTTTCCGCTTTAGTGATTGAATCATAGTCTTCCTTTCTCATATATTTATGTTTTATTTGATGACTGCCTTTGAGGAAATACCTCGTTTTCTTAATAATTTTTTATAAGATTTGTTTCTGCCTGCCGGAACCTTAATTTTTGCCTTTTTCTGAATACCTGAAAATGCCTTCTTTCCTACATTTTTCGATGTAAGATGTTTGGTTTTTATCGTCAGAAATTTTAATTGTCTACAATCTTGAAATGCAGATGTCCCTATCTTCTTTACATTTTTCCCAATAGTAAGTCTGGTAATCTTCTTGTTGCCTTTCAATGCCTTTGCTGCCACATCAGTTACTTTATAAGTAATATTTTCATATGTTACGGTATCAGGTATTGTAATACTCTTTGCATTTTTATTTGCATTTTTTACATATTCTACTGTACCATTCTGCATTTCCGGATTTATAATCCTATATACTGCTTTTGTTTTGGTATCTGTAAACTCTGTCCCTGCTTTCGGTGCAGTATCCTGTGGTTTTTCAGCCTCACCAATTATTTCGTTTTCTGTTTTTCCGTTGCCTTTGTTGTTCTGTCCCTCATTTTTTTCACTTTTTGTACTTTCCGTTTCTGTGTTTTTGGATTCTGTATTGTCATCTGTTTCCGTATCTGTTTCTTCGACAGTTTCCATATCCTCCGAATCGTCTTCCTCTTCAATTTCAAACAGCTGCTTAATCATTTTTCTGTCATCTGAAGCCGCTGCCTTTACAATATCTTCATCTACTTCAAGCAGAGTGAATGTAGAATTCGTATCTTTTTTATATTCCGCTATAAAAGTATCCTTCTCCGCTATCTTATAACTATCTCTGAAAATCGTTGTCTCATCCGTACAATAATACTTATTATAATCTGATTTGATATAGTCATTTTCTTTAAAAGAGACATTCGTTCCATTGGTCTGCTCTATAAAATATAATCTTCTTGGATTATACACAATATTATGATGGAAGTATATATCCGTATCTTCTATCAGATATTGCCAAAACAAAATATGTGCTGCAACATATTTATCCGGACGTGCATCATATCCCCAGCCGCGTCCTTGGTTGATGGAAATGTTGTTGGTAAATTGATAACTGTGTATTCCGGTGGCAGAACCGCTTTCCCATATTTCGGAATCCTGTGAATTACTTACAAAAACATTATCTCTTACAACAACATTTTGTCCGGAACCACTCGTTCCCTGAATGGTAAAGCCAACATCATACACATTTCTGATAATATTATTTTTTATTGCAACATCCGAAACATCTGTACCATAAAATTCGATTCCATTACCATATCGGATTGTTCCTTTCAGATAACTTCCTCCAATATCCTCAATGATATTATTGGAAATCTGTACATTCTCTGTACTTGCACCGGATCCTGCTAAGCCATGGGCTCCTGTACCAGAAAACCTTATATTTTTGATTTTTAAATTTGACTTCAGTGTAAACAAATTTGTCCTTGTTGCTAACTTAAGTTCTCCCAGCTTGTCATATGGATTTTCATTTGATTTTATATACAAATACGTCCCGTCACAATAAAAATCATATTCTTCTTCCATTTCATCTAGCTTACTTTTTTTATTAAAGTACTTTACACCCATTTTATCTTCCAAAAATCCGATATTCGCACTGTTACCATCTGTAGTCGTAAGCCCTTTGAAATACTGCGTATCTGTTAAGTTTATTTTGTAAATGCCTTCTGTATGTAATTGCCATGAATCTTTCGAATCTGCAATTTTATAACCGGTAATATTCGGCATTTCACCCTTTCCATAAGAAGAAATGGTGGTTATTTTATCATTCACTTTGACAATCTTTGGGTTGAATGTTCCATAAAAGGTATCACCTTTTTTAAAAAGTATGGTATCACCACTTAAATACGTCTTACTCTTTGCAGTTTCATAAGACATAGGAGCATTTTCATCTGTTCCCTTCGCAGATGTACCTGTACTTGAAACATAATATGTTGTGCTGGTATTCTTAATCACCGACTCTTTTTCTGCATTTTTCTGATACATTTCTTTGTATGTAACAACTTCTATTTCGCTATCGCTTTTTGAATTCACATAATCGAGAACCTGTCCAAGCGTGTCAGTTGTAATTTCATTTGCATCATGAAAATAAAATACCGTCCACGATTTTTCCTCAATGGCCTTATCAATTGACTGCTTTATCTTCTCTACATCATTTTGAAAATTTCCCAAACCGCCTCTTCTATGATAATATACAGAATCCAACGCTATCTCTTTTTGTTTGTACTCTACTCCATAAAGGTCCGAATAACTGTAAAAAGAACTGGCCCATTCTTCCGATTCCTTCGCACCGGTTACCTGTCCGGCTCCTCCGGATAAAATGATTCCATTTACATCAAAACCGTAATAATTAAATGTCTGCTTCATACGAATAAAGAAAGAATACATGGTGTTATAGTCTGTAAATCCTTCCTTTGTCAAAGGCGCTGCATTGTGAGCCATAATCTCTCCACCTGCTGCCTCTACCCGTCTTGCAACATCTAATCTTGTTTCTTTTTGTGCAGATGCATTATCTAATAATGCATTTGGAACAGTGGCCAGCACAAGAGGAACCTTCTTAGAAATAAACAAATCTGCAAATTCATCGATTCCTGACCTTGTATCGTCATTCACAAACGTAATATATGCCTTGTCCGGCTTCTTATACAATGTGGGATCTTTTTGGTACTCCTCGTAGGTCTGACTGATTTTTGTCTGAATTTCGTCCTTCTTGATAATCGGAAGGGCATCAAATTCTGCATCTGTTAATTCTAGTATTCTTTGTATAGTAAAATTTTGATGATTGTAATCCGTCAAATGCATTCTGGTGGCACCCTTTGGCACTATTACCTCCACTCCAGCCTTGCTTTTACTGAAAGTGTCTGTCAACCGATCACAAATGAACTTATTATTGTCATCAAAAAATAGTACCGGGGCATAATATGGATTAAATGTGCCATCTGCCTTCTTTCCATTTCCTCCTACCCCATAGGCCTTTATAAAATATTTCTCACCTTCTTTTACCGGTATGTAATCTTCTGGAGCAGTTGCTCCATGTGGTACCATAAACCCATTTTCTTTTTTTACAAAGTTATCAATATACTCTCCCTTGTTTGTCCATGCTTTATTGGCTGTGAATTTGGGCAAGATTACTTCATAGACAGTAGTTGTTCCGGTTTCCGATTTTTGTAAATCGTATACATCATTATTTGATTCATCATGTTGAACATACATCTTATTTCCAACATCAATGACAGGATTCAGCGGAGTAAATTCCTCTTTTGCATGCACCTGTAAACAATTGCAATTAAAAATCAATATCATTATTACGAGTAATAAAATTCTTTTTTTCATATATTTCTATCCCCATATAAAATTACATTCATTATAATCATTTTTTTTACACATTACAATGTTTGATTTACATCCAGGGAAAGAAATAGACACATAGAGACGTAAATGCAAAAAGATAGTTTTCTCCCCTGCAAAACCGCTTGTAACCTCAAAAGGGATATGCTACTATATATCCGTGAAACTCCTTCACCCATATACTTTCGTGAAAACGATAACCATACGAAAGGAAGCCCTTATTATGAAAAAAAATCAAAACGACCCTTTTCCTATTATTCTTTTTGCCATAATTTTTTTTGTATTTATGCTGCATGTTATGACATATCTTAGTTTATCAGTCAATACTACACAATACACAAAAGTAACCGGTATCGTTATTGAAAAATATATCAGACGCTACGAAACCAACGGACGCGTAAGAACGTATCATTTCCTTAAAGTAAAATATACCTTTAACGGAGAAGAGCAAATAGCCGAGCATATACCGTCAAATATCTGGGAAGGCGAGGGCAGCACCGTTCATTTATTCCTCACTTCCGATGATAAAATAGCCAGAAGTCTCTGTGTAGAAGACTTCGAAATTATTATGTTGATTTGTTGTATTGTCTATTTTGCATACGTATGGATAAAAAATAAAAATGAATTGTCTCTGTCTCAAAGCGCTATAGTTGGAACCGTAATTAATGATTACGAGATCCCTTTAAATGAACCGACAGACCCGGAAACATCTTCTTATTTTGCCGAACCTACAAACCCAGAAGCATCTTCCTCTGCGGAATTTCCAGAAAAAGAAGTACCGAAGCAGCCAGTCTTTGAATTATACACAGAAGAAGAATATAACCAGTTACAATCCAAACCATCTGAAAGGAAACACTTATCATGAAAAAATATCAAAATGAACATCCAGCTATTTTTCTAATTGCAATCATTATTATTGTATTTTTGTTGCATGTTATGACATATCTTAATCTATCAGTCAGCACTACAAAATACACAAAAACACCTGGTGTTGTTATTGAAAAATATACCAAACGCTACCGTTCCACCGGTCGACACAGAAGAAGTCGCAGCTATCTTAAAGTAAAATATACATATAACGGAGAGGAAAAAATAGCCGAAGGGATATCGGCAAATTTCTGGGAAAGTACAGGCAGTACTGTTCATGTATTCCTCTCATCTGACGGTACAGCAACCAGAAGTCCCGGTGTTACAGAATATGAAATTATTATGTTGATTTGCGCCATCATCTTTCTTGCAAGAGAAATGATTAAAAAACGCCAAACAGTGTCTACAGCTCAAAGTCCTTCCGTTGGAACCATAATTAATGATTATGATATTCCTTTGGATAAACCTTCAAATTTGGAACCAACTACTCCTTTTGCGGAACCGACAAAACCGAAAACATCTTCTCCTTTTGCGGAACCGACAAACCCGGATGCATCTGCTCCTTTGAAGTTTCCTCAAAAAGAAGCACCAAAGCAGACCGCCTTTGAATTATATACCGAAGAAGAATATAAACAATTAAAATCCAAACCATCGGATCAACCTGAAACAAATGAGACCGGCAAATCCAAAACCGGCTTAAGCTTGCGCACAAAAGAAGATCAGTCAGGTAACTAAACCTGACTGACCTTCCCATCTTAAAGCTTCTTCGCAATCTCACATATTGCATTTCTATAATCTGCTGTATTATCAAGCATTGGACAATGACCGGCATTTTTTATCAAATACATATCTTTTACAGGTGCTTTTATCTCGTCAAAGTATTTTCTCCCAAGCTCAACAGGTGTCTGCTGATCTTTCTCGCCTAGTACATAATATACCGGCACCTGATAATCCACTCCCTTTTGTCTTAAATCAAAAGCCATTAAATCACTCATCACCTGCATGTTTACCATAATTCCCGTTAAAAATGGTAAAATATCTCTCATTCCCATTATCGGTGATTTCATAAGTATTTTTATCATGCCTTTATCAACAGACATTGCCAAATCATATTTTCCCTGCAGTTTTCTTACCATTCCCATCTTCTTATAAACCTGCATGTCAAAATAATCAACCGGATATTCCCCAATCTTTAACAACATCTTTTGGTCTTTTTTATTTCCTGACTTTTCGATGGCATTCTTTAATTTTAAATATCCCACTCTCTCATTTTCCATTAGATTGACTACCTGCCCGCAGCCGATGTAACAAAGCGTATGTTCCGGGTGTTCCAATGCAAACATACTGCCAAGAACGGAGCCCCAAGAATGACCTAAAATTCCAATTTTTTCTTTCTGATAGACCTTCTTTAGATACAGCACAATTTCCAACAAGTCCTTTTTTAAAATTTCTGTATCCGGTTTTTCTTTTTTATTTCTTAAATATGTTTTCCCTGCCCCTCTCTGGTCATAATACACAATGTTATAATTTCGCTTTTCATACTCCTCTACTACATAAGCCATCATAGACTCGGACTGTCCCGGTCCTCCATGAATAAACAGCAATACCGGATTTTCCGGTTTCGTCTGATAATGCAGCAGATAATGTTCGATTCCTGAAAGGGTTACATATTCTTCTTTAAAATCCGCCTCTTTTTTCATATATTTATTCCTCTCCCATTAAATAATTCACAGTCTTTGCAAGTGTTTTTAATTGAACTTTCGGCTGATATAAAGCTGTCAGCGGATTGCCTTCACACTGATAACAGTTATTTACAATGCACGTCAGTTGAATCCCTGAATAAGCGGAGGAAATAAAAGAAAGCAATTCTTCTACACTGACTCTTGGATGAATCCTGCCACATTGCATCTGCCCGGTAAAATATTCCATAGTACGCATGGTAAGGTATTCCATATTTCCAACTCCGGGAATATTCTTCATAATCTTATCCACCCGCTCCGGTGCATTCATAGCAAGAACAGACATTTCAAAGTCAATCTTCTCAATCCCCATCAGTTCTTTTGTCATAAAAGTTGCCAACATATCAAAAAGTCTGTTGGTAATTTCCGCCGCAGCCAGGGTATCCTTTTGTGACAGAATTTCATCTACATCTTCTTTAATGCTCACACTCTCTCGCAGGGTCTTTAGCATATCGCTAAAAATCGCATCAATATCTTTATAAAAACGATAGATGCCTCCCTGGCTCAATCCTGTCTCATCGATGATATCCTGCATCGTAACCGTACTGACTGTTTTTTTCAGGCATAAGGTATATGCTGCATCGATAATTCTTTTTTTCTTGTTTATGATATATTCCTCGGATACTTTAGGCATACGTTTATTCCTTTCTCTAAAATGAATGTACTTTCATTTTACCAAAAGAATTTATTTTGTCAATATAAAATGAATGTATTTTCATTTTAAAAAAGACCATCCGGTTTATTCTTTGCAGAAATAAACCGGACAGCCTTCTTCCATCCTATTCTTATACATCCATCCGCATAACGAATGGATTTTTATTGATGCTCCCATTCACACCCTACATATAACGTTTTCCATTTTCTTTAAGCCACTTTCTTCTGTCCTCATAATCCGGAAGAATCTCCGATACCTTTTTCCAAAAGGCAGGTGAGTGGTTCATCTCCACCAAATGACAAAGTTCATGCACTACAACATAATCCATGATTCGTTCCGGCATTAAGACAAGGTGCCAATTATAAGAAATAGTTCCTCTGCTGCTGCAGCTCCCCCATCTTGTTTTCTGGTCTCCAATACGAATCCGCTTATACTCCACTTTTAGAAGCTCTTTGTAATAGTCTGTCCGCTCGGTAAGAACCTTTCTTGCCTGCTCCCGCAGCACCTGTATCTCTTCCTCACTGCGAACAACTCTACTCGCATTCTCCTGTAAAATATGCTTTGTCTGCTTGTAAATCCAGTAGCGTCTTTGTCCAACAAAACGTTCAATTTCTTTTTCCTGCATTTGAAGAGGTGCCTTAATCAGCAGACTTCCCTCCTGCGTAAGGGTAAGCGCCAGTGTTTTCCTCTTTCCTCGCTGTAATACTACCGGGATACATAAATCCTCTATCTCTAAAATTTCTCTCATAGTCCACCTTTATTAACCATCTTCTTATGAATGGCGTTTCCATGCTTACTATTCCGTCAAAATACTCACCATTTCCGGCCAATCTCTTTCAGAAGCTCTTTCCAGAGCCGTCCCACTATATTTACCACTTACATCTTTGTCTGCACCATATTCAAGAAGTAACTTTGCAATCTTTTCCTGGTCCTCCAGACTATCACTATATCCGGTAGGCCACGCTGCGCAAATCAAGGCTGTTTCGCCACAATAATCCCTTGCATTCACATCCGCACCATTTTCCAGAAGAAGCTTAACTGCATCATAACTACCTGACTCGCAGGCCATCATAAGTGGAGTTTGTCCACAGCCATCGTTATATCCCCTGTCTTCGTCATACTGCTGTCCTAAATGTTCTTCAGGAGTATACTCACACCAACAAACCGTTCGATTCACATCTGCACCATAATCGATCAATAATTTTATCTTCTCGGCATATTCCGGAACATCATGTGAATGACACAAATAGGAAAGCACTGTATATTCCCTATTCTCCGCTACAACATTTTCATCATAATTGTCTCTCACACATTCCGGACTCACACCACTTTTCAGCAGTTTTTCTACATCTTTAGCGGTACCATATTTTACCTGATAGTTAAGATTTTTCTTATTCTTGAGGTTGGAGTTAACACCACCTACAATTAATACTATGATAACTAACATAGCTGGAAGCAAAAATAAAATTCCAAGAACAATCAGAACAATCGGTGCTTTTGACTTTTTCATTATTTTCTTGTTCTTTGCTCTTTTAACAAGTCCTATAATCAACAATATAAGACCTAAAAGACCCAAACCTAAAAGACAAAGAAACAGAAATACAAAAACCATACTTATAAACGCCATTTTACTCTCCTCCTAATCCTGCTATAACGCATTGTTTATCAGCTATAAGCCTGCTCAGCTATTCTTATCTCTTGTATAATGCTCCACAATCATACTCTGCGCCTGCTCATTATAATAAATATCCTGATATTCCGTTCCCGTTTTGCTAATTCTCGGCCCCAGAAAAAGTCCTGCCAAAACGCCTTTTTCCGAAACCTCTTTCTTCGGCATTCTTCCATAAAAGGTCTGGCTTGCCAGTTCCTCAGACATAATAAAACGGAAGATTTCTGCACCGGTAATTTTCTTTGTCGTATTCGGGTCTCGAAGACGATTTAATTGCTCGGCAATTTCTGTCACAAGGTATTTTTCTTCATAAGGAAACTCTATCGCCTGCTGCGCTGTCAGGGAAAAATCCTGCTTTGCATTCTTTGTTTTCCCGTTCTCTTTCCCTGTCCGGCTATGCTCTGTACTATTTAGTACTTCTTCTACTTCACCAAAATACAGCTTTTCTTTCTCGCCATTGGTAAAAGTCAGAATCTGATTTGTAAAACGCTCTCCGTATTTTTTGGATTTGTTCTCACCAACTCCGGAAACACTCAATATCTCTTCCTTAGTAAACGGAAGTTTGACACACATATCCACCAGTGTCTTATCGGAAAATACCAAATATGGAGGAATATTCTCCTCTCTTGCTATCGTAGTCCGAAGCTCTCTTAACAAATCAAACAGTTCCAAGCCTCTGCTGTTAAGGATATCGGATTTTCTCTGTTTTGTCTTTGCACTCGTCTGTGAAGAATTCAGGGACGCCTTTGCAAAATTATCTTCCTTTGCCTTCTTAAGAAGAATTCGACTTTCCCCCTCCATCCATTCCCTTCCTAGTCTGGTAACCTTTACTAAAGCATACTTATCATTTGTTCTGAATAATAGCTGCTCTGCCATCATCTGCTCCATAATTTCTTTAATAGCCGGTTCCGTCAGCTCTTTCAAAGCACCAAAAGACGAATAATCCGCCACATGATATTCCCGCAGCTTTGCCCGGTTATCTCCCCGAAGTGTTCCGGCAATAACATTGATACCATAACGCTGCCTTAACTCCAATACACATTCTATAATCTTCCTTGCTTCCTTTGTCACATCAAGCTCTTCAAATTCTTTTTGACAGTTAGAACAATTACCACATTCTTTCTCGCCCTGTTCTCCAAAATACCGCAGTATATATTCCCGAAGACAGTTCTTTGTCGTGCAGTAGCGTGTCATCATGGAAAGTCGCTCTTCGTCCCGCTCACGAATGGCTTTCCTCTCTTCTGGTGTAAATTCCGTATTCTGTTCTTTATTCTCCAGCAAAAAACGGTTGATCATCACATCCTGTGCCGAATACAGTAAAATACATTCCGAAGGCTCTCCATCCCTTCCGGCACGTCCCGCTTCCTGATAATAATTCTCCATACTCTGTGGCATATTGTAGTGAATGACATAACGTACATTGGATTTGTCGATTCCCATTCCAAATGCATTGGTTGCCACCATGACCGGACAACGGTCATAAATGAAATCCTCCTGATTCTGCTGTCGTTCCCCATTGCTAAGTCCGGCATGGTATTTTGTTACTGCGACTCCTTCTTTTGATAATTTATCACAAACCGCATCCACATTCTTCCTTGTGGAACAATAAATGATTCCACTTTCACTGCTATGTTCTGTAACATAATCAAGAATATATGCATCCTTCTTTTTCGGCATCTCCACCGCAAAATAAAGATTCTCCCGATTAAATCCGGTTGCTAAGACCTCCGGGTTACAAAGTCCTAAAACACACTGTATATCCTCTTTCACGACCTCTGTTGCAGTGGCAGTAAATGCACTAATAATCGGGCGTTTGGGAAGTATTTTGATAAACTGCACAATCTTTAAATAACTTGGTCTAAAATCCTGTCCCCATTGGGAAATACAATGTGCCTCATCTACTGTAACCATGCTGATATTGGCATGCTCTGCAAAGTTTACAAATTCCTGCGTTTCCAATCGTTCCGGTGCCACATAAATAATCTTGTACCGCCCCTCTGCCGCATACTGCATTGCTTTCGCAATCTGATTCTCTGTCAAAGAACTGTTAATGTATGCCGCATGAATGCCTGCCTGATTCAGCGCACTGACCTGGTCTTTCATAAGGGAAATCAGTGGTGAGATAACCACCGTAATCCCCGGCAGCATTAATGCAGGCACCTGATAGCAGATGGACTTACCTGCTCCCGTTGGCATGATGCCTAAGACATCCTGCCCGGAAAGAATCGCATCAATCAGTGTCTCCTGCCCTTTCCGGAACGACTTGTAGCCAAAATATTTTTCCAAAATGTTGTATTTGGTTATCGTTTTCTGTTCCATGTCTTATGTTCCTTTCTAAGTCTTCCAGTTGTGTGACAGTCAAATCAGGTATTTTCCTCTCCAAACAATCCCAACAGCTCCTCTTTTGTCAGGGCTGACAACGATACGCCTTCGGCAGAAATAATCTTATCTGCCAAATCCTGCTTCATTTCCTGCATCTTTAAAATCCGCTCCTCAATGGTATCCCTTGCAATCAGTTTCACTACCGTTACATCATTTTTCTGTCCAATTCGGTGAGTACGGTCTGTTGCCTGATTCTGTGCAGCCACATTCCACCAAGGGTCGTAATGAATCACCATATCTGCTGCCGTCAGATTCAGTCCCGTTCCTCCAGCCTTTAAGGAAATCAAAAATACTTCTGCCCTGCCGCTTTGAAATTGTTCCACTAATTCCCGACGTTTTGCCTTACTGGTGCTTCCTGTCAGCATAAAAAATGATATGTTCTTTTCTTTTAACCTTTTCGCCAAAATATCCAGCATCGTAGTAAACTGCGAAAACACTAAAATACGATGTCCGCCTTCCAATGCATTTTCCAACACCTCCATGCAGGTCTCTAACTTTGCAGAACCTGCCTTGTAATTCTCATAAAGAAGAGCCGGATCACAGCATAACTGCCGTAGTCTGGTAAGTTCTGCCAGAATCTGAAGCTTATTCTCCTGTACTTCCTGTCCGGAACTCTTCTTTAAATTGATAATGATATTCTTCTCTGCCGCTTTATAAAGCCTCTCCTGTTCTTTATCAAATCTCGTATATACTACTTTTTCAATCTTGTCCGGCAGATCCTTTAATACATCTTTTTTCACACGGCGCAGTAAAAATGGTGCAATCATTGTATGCAGTCTTCCCAGCGCCTTCTGCTCTTCATCTGTTCCCTGCACAATATTCTGCTCAAAGGTTTCCTTAAAATACTTATAACTATACAGGTAACCCGGCATTAAATATTCAAAAATGCTCCAAAGTTCACTTAAGCGGTTCTCAATCGGTGTTCCCGTCAGTGCAAAACGGTTACTACTCTCAATGGCTTTCACCGCTTTTGCCGCCTGGGTTGAGGGATTCTTAATATACTGTGCCTCATCTATAATCTCACAGCCAAACCTTTTTCCTGCATAAGAATCAATATCCCGTTTTAACAAATCGTAAGATGTAATCAGCACATCATAAGACTGCCATTCATCCAGTAAACTTTTCCGCTCCTCTACATTACCTGCCACCGAACACACCCTCATGCCAGGTGCAAATTTCTGAAATTCTGCTTCCCAGTTATACACAAGAGACGCCGGACATACCACCAAATGCGTCATACCCTTTGCAGAACATAGATAAGATATCATCTGCAGAGTTTTTCCAAGTCCCATGTCATCCGCAAGAATTCCTCCAAATCCCATCTGTGCCAAAGAACATGCCCACTGATATCCCTCCATCTGGTATCCACGAAGATTAGCCTGAACGCCTTCCGGCAGTGTATACTCTTTTTTCTTCCATTCATCAAAGTTGTGAATTAGCTTTTCAAACATTTCACTTCGAGAAACCGTAATCTTATCTGCATTATCCCGCATCAAAGCATCCAGATACAAAGAACGGTACAATGGCACTTCCGCCATTCCAGCTTTCAGCTGCGCCTTAGATAAGTGTAAATCCTCCTGCATATCTGCAAATACAGAAATTCCGCTTTCCGCCAGATTCAACAGTTCTCCACTCCGCAAACGGTAGTATTTTCTCTTACGGCGGTATGCGCCCAATATCTCATATAACTCATCCTTTGACATGCCCTCGATATCCCAGGTCACATTTAAAAGATTTCCCTTTATGGAAAGTCCCGTAGTAACTGCCACAGAGGAAGCCATCCGAATCTGCTTAAAAGCCTCGGATACAAACACCTCCGCTAAGTTCTTTAAGTCCTCTACACCATTTTCCACCAAAGCAGCCAGCCTGTCATCGTCATTTCTTAAGAGATACTGTTCTTTATCTGCTGTCTTCTCCGGAAAATACTGTTCCAGCAAAGTTCTAATCTCGTACTCAGTTCTCACATCCCGGTAAGTCTCTTCTATGGAAGCTGCCTGAATCAGATTGTGCTGTCGCTCCCCATAGATTCCCTGTGCCTTGCAGACAACCTCCTGATTCTTTGTTAAATCCAGATATATCTCAAAGGTTCCTTCTTCCATCTGATACTTTGAAAAGTCAATTCCCTCTATCTGTACATCCATATATTTTTCCAAGATTGGAAGCAGGGTAGCACAAAAAGAAGCATAGTCCTTTTCACATAGATAAAGAGGTTCAATTGATTTCATGGCACTATAGTAATGATACTGTGCCCGCTCAGACCGTGGCTTATTAACTACCATCAACTTTACAATTTCTTTCATTTCCCTGCAAAATTCTTCTGAACACAGATAAATGCAATTCTCCCACCAGATAGAAAATCCTTTTGTTCCCTCTAACAATATAATCTCCGGAAAGCAAATCTCTGCTTCCTTTCCCTTCCTCAATTCCGTAATGTGCACAGGGAGGAATGGATTTTCTTTTTTCACGGGTGTTGCTGTTCTTTCATAATTCAAGCAGGCTTCAACTAATATGGATTTTCCTTCAAACAAAGAAAGCAGTTCTTCCAGCGTTCTGACATCTAATTCCAAATATCGCTTTTCGGACGAAGATGAATAGTAGTAATAATTATACTTTTGAGAAGAAAATGGTGCATCCAGCAAAAGGGAAACCACCCCCAGTGCCTCCTTTGTAAATGCACTTTGGGTATGGACAAATTCCAGATTCTTACCGTACTTCACAAATCTCTGTTCACGGATATTCTCCACCAATCCTTCTATATTCCTCACAACATACATTTGCTTTTTACCAATCCTCAGTTCTATCTTCTCTGACTCCTGTTCCAAATGTAGCGTTACTTCGATGTTCACATCCCCACCTGCAATCTCCTGACAAAACTGGTTACGCTCCTGCAAAACCACACCGGATATGGCAGTCAGCAATTCCTTAGAACTTTCCGGTTCTACAGGCTTAGGAGAATAGGAAAAAGTTCTTCCTGATGCAGTGGCTGGAGCAGAAGATGGCATACCTTTATTTACAATCTGCCGGTTAAGTAAATCGCCTAAATAGCGGTCTAAAGTCTTCTGTTTGCTATCGTCAAAAACATCATTCTTCTCTTCATCGTACGCTTCATCAAAATCCAAATCGTAAATAGACATATTCTCTTCATAGTCTCCTGCCATTATATCGTACGAATCACCTACATTTCCTTCATTCAACATATCTGTCACTTGAAAGTTCTCCACACTAAAATTAGCTTCTAATAGAGTGGCTACTAGATGCTTGCATAATCCATTATATTGAGCAAATGCTCTGCATCCACAAAATCCCTGTCCAATTTCCATATATTTCACATCATACCGACGCTTTAAATTTACAGTAGTATGATAAATATCCCCTTGACTCCCCTCTACTTCTCCTATGAACTGTACAGTATCGTCCGATATCTTCTTCATAAATAACGACTGTACTGCATTATCTTGAAACAAGTTTCTTCCCCGAGTGAAAGTAGTACTAAAACTACATTCATCCTTAATTGCTTTTTCTTTCAATATGCTCATTAGTGGCCTCCCGTAAATATGCATAAATATGGTTACGCTTCAAGCTCATTATACGCTCTGGTACATCTGTTTCTTAATAAATTCCAATTAATATAGAAACTGTTATACTAGTATACATCGCATTTATCGTGTTGTCGAATGATTTTATTGTAACAATTAAGCAATTATTTCTCTTGTCATATTGTATACTTCTACACCATGTTCCCTGCCAAAAGTCTTTAACATGGAAACGTACACATTCTTCCTGCCTTCTTTTCGTTGCAGTATACAAAATGCCTTCTCCACATCCTGCTCATATTCCGTATTGGAAAACAACTGTTCCAGTTCCTCCCGCAGCTTCATTCTTTCCTGATATAATGCATACTCCGTCTCAATGGAAATATGCTCCTTTTCCTGCTGTAGCATCTGCATCCGTTCCGTACCTTCTTTTGCAGCAAGAATTCCCTCTGCTATATTCGGCTTTAGCACCAGTTTTTTATGCAATGCCGTATATCTTCCGCAATATTCCTGTACTGCCTTATATCCCTGATCCTTTGATATAATCGCTATCGGCTTCTGACATCCGCTTGCAACAATCTCTCCCAGTTTGACTGCAATATAAAAATCCAGAAAATTCTTACCTGCAGTAATTAACTTAATAATCTCAAATGCACATCCACATTGTTCCAGCATCTGCATATATCCCCGCTCCATTGTCGTGCTGCACTGACTATAAAAAAGATGCACGTGGTCTTCTTCATTCAGATATCCTGCTCCCATCAGTCCGGCATTATGTACATTCTCATAATCAATCAAAAAATGCATGATAAGCTACCTCCTTTGTCTTCTCGTTGTAGATAAATATACGTTATATTGCTTCACGTATTATGTCCGTTTATTAAAAATCGTTATATTAGAATTATCTTACAACGAATGCGTGACAAAGTATGGCAAAATCTAAAAAATTTCTATGCATCGTTGGGTGGAAGTAAGTTTCTCTAGTTCAGCTTTGATGCTAATCGTTCCATACCATCCTTTATACATTGCTCTTCAAAGAAACGAATATCCAATTTATCGAGAAATTCTTGAACTGAATTTTCAGAAGAATTCATTCCATTTTCCTCAAGAAGATTCTTGATATCATTTCTTGTCCATTTTATTACTAAAAAAGTATCATCTTCTTCCTCGTTTTTTTCCTTTGATATTTTCTGCTCCATTCTACTATGATAAGCAAGCAATCTCAACAAATACTCCGGAATGCGTCTATGCCCCAATTCCCAATCCGTAATCGTGGGATATGGTATATCATATTTTACCGCAAATTCCTTTCTATTGAGTCCTTCCTCTCTTCTTAATTCCATAAGAAGTTCTATTCTTTCATCTCTTTCCATATTATCATTCACCCTTTAAATATTTTTCAACTTCTTTATCAAATTCTGACATATACAATTTATCCTGCTTCACTCTGAACAGCTCATACTCTTTAGAAGCTTTGTCTATTGCCTGCTCATGCGATATATGTCCTTTACCTTCAAGTACATTTCTTCTGATATTTTTCAAAAAAGAATTTGTCTGGTCTAGCCAATCCTTCATGCTCATAAGTACTTCATCTTCCGCCATCAGCTCCGCATGGTCAATAAACATTGTGACAAGCCGGTTTAATTGCCTAAGTTCCTTCTCATTCAGATAATTCTTAGCAACCATCACATCTCGCTTCAGTATCTTTCCATCCGGAGCATCTTTCCAGGTTGTAAGTCCCATGGTCGGTTGTTCTGCATCAGCTCTTGCATAAACAATCTCTGCCGCCGTCTGCCCTGTAACTGCATAATGAAGTTTGTTCTGTACAAATGCATAGAAATTCTTAGTCTCAATGCTGTTTTTATCAAAATCATAGCTGCATTGCTCAAATATATCCGTTATCTTCTGATATGCCCGACGTTCACTTGCTCTGATTTCCCGAATCTTCTCAAGTAATTCGTCAAAATAATCTTTTCCAAATGGCTTTCCATTCTTTAGCATATCATCGTTAAGAACAAATCCTTTAATAATATATTCTTTCAATGTTTTTGTAGCCCATTGTCTGAATCGCGTTGCCTTTTTAGAATTAACACGGTAACCAACTGCAATAATAGCATCCAAATTATAAAACTCAGTATTTCTTTTTACCTGTCTATTTCCTTCTTTTTGAACTATTTCCATTTTGGAAACAGTTGCGTTCTTCTCCAATTCTCCTTCTTTAAAAATATTATTTAAATGTTTAGATATATCTGGTACATTTACTTCAAATAGTTCCGCCATTGCTTTTTGTGTCAACCAAAATGTTTCTTCGTTATAAACTACGTTAACACATACATTCGTGTCGTCTATTTGATATAAGACAATTTCATGCTCCTTATTCATTTTACATCACCGCCTTCAAAATAATAATGCATTGCATAATTATTATACAACTATGCAATGCATAAATCAAGTTTTTATCTCATTTATTTCCCGTAATCAATAACTTCCATCCGTCAATCTGTCTACAGCAACTCCGAATCCTTCATACACTGAAATAAACCTTCTGCCAGTTTTTCATGTTCCTCCGGCATCAGGTGAAGAGAATCCACTTCTGAAGCTTTCACATACTCTGCCGCATCAAAAAATATACAGTGATTACGTTCTGCCACTTCCTTGTAGTACTTGTGAAACTCTTTGGAACGGGCAATTGCCGTCTCATCAAATGCATAATGAAACGCAGAGTTGCATATATCCGGTCCGATTTGTGGTGGTGATACCAAAATAATGACAGGACGGAATCCCTGCTTATTATCTGCAAAATCATAAATTTCCTGCACTAAACGCTCTGCTCCTTTGGATATCTTCTCAGCGCTTGCATGAAAAATATCCTTTAAATCGTTACTTCCAAGCATCATAATTACTACATCCACCGGTTTATGGGAATTTAGGCAGGGCTTTAGATAAAAAAGACCATTTTTCCATCCGTCAACCGGGTCATCAAACACTGTAGTTCTTCCGTTACAGCCTTCTTCAATGACTGTGTAATCATCTCCCAAAAGCTTCTGAAGGCGGCCTGTCCAACGGACATCTTTTGGATATCGCATTCCGTTTGTAGGGTTAAATCCATAGGTATTAGAGTCTCCGTAGCATAGTATTGTTTTCATGATTGTTCACCTCTCTGGTATTGCTATTATCAATAATTCATAATTGATAATTCCTGACCTTTATCATTTTAATCACTGTTTCTGTCCATGCAATTAGAACTGCTTTTCTCAGACTAATAATTCTAATTATGTTTTATCTACTGGAATATGTTATTGTCCTTATTAAAGCAACAATAAAATTCTTTTCCATCAATCTCCTGAAGTCCGGATACTTGTCCATCTCCTAATTCCATAATAATTAATGCACCATCTTCTCTACGTGCCAAATCCACTGTAACAAAATTGCTTCTTACTTTACCCACAATTGATTCTATCCATGTAAGCTCTTCTTTCGAAAAATTGACATCAGCAGTGCGTTTCCAATAGTTACCTATAGTCAGAACCTTTCCTGCATAAACATAAACTCTGTACTCTTCAGAAATAGGTATTCCACTTTTTTCATGAAAACCAATCTGTTTAAGCGTTTCAAATTTTCTTAGCACAATGCCGCCAACAAGTGATGCTCCTTGACGGCCTACAAAATTGCTAATCACTTTAGAAGCATTTACTTTGTCAGTAATATCAGCAATATAGCAAGCATCATACCACTCATGCTTTCTACTTTTCACATAGTCCTTAACTATATAACTCCCTTCTAATGATTTGCTCATTTCCAAGATAGAATCAACATTCCCTTCTGCTTCCCATATTGACTCTACTGTCTCACCTTCAAAATCATTATACCATCCCGGAAGTGTATGGTATCTTTCATATTCTTCCGGTGAATTAATCAAATAGATTCCTTTTTCCTCAAGCATATTATAAAAAGCTTTATACATCTCTGGTTTCATCATCCAGCCACGATATATGGTTAAACCTGATATATTCTCGCCATACAAGGACAACTTTCCATCTTCCAAATCTTCATAGCTAAATAACGCACATGCATGATGCAATCCTGCTTCTTGATATTCCGTTTCATAATCCATATCTACTTTTCGAGGATATAATGGATGATTGCAGAACAGAAAATTAATATTTCCCAAATCTGTAACCAGAATATTTCCTGTTACTTCTGTGCTATCCAACATTTCAAACATAACTCCCAAAGGAAGTTCATCAAAAGACACCCCTTCCACAGTTCTACGGAACATCTCTATACCTTTCACCCTAAACCTATGTCCTTGAAGGTCATAAAACAAATCTCCAATATGAATTACTGCCCCCTTACTATACTTAACTGTATAAACCGGACCTCTGCCTGTTATCATAAATCTATCCAATATTCTCAAAACATCTGTCATAAATCCAATTACCTTCTTCCACAAATACATGACAAAAGTATCCGACTAATTACGTCAAATCTATCATTATGTCGAACTTTACGACTTTTCTGAAATAGTCATTTTAATTTTATGGCATGTTTTTCAACAAATTTAAGCCATAAATTGTTCTATTTTCACATTATATTTCTTATTTTATTAATCAATATTACTCTGCAAATATTGTAGTAAATCCTCACGCACTGCATGATGCATCTTCATCCGGAATTTAGCAATATCTCGCTCTTTTCCAGCATTATCTTTCTTCTTCGCCGGTTTGTCATCTATAATATCAAACTGACCAACATAACAGAAATTGGTTTCTGCATTTCAACCATACATAAACTATATATCAACCCTCTATCAACTATCCGTCAACTAAAATTTCAGCTCTTTTTTCTCATAAAAAGCCATATTTACAGGCTTTTCCTTTAAAATACAGACAATAGCATAATGAAATCATCAACTACCCATCAACTAAAATCATGCCCAATAAGGAATATATCTTCTCATTTTCGGAGCTGCGTTCTCGTCAGATAATTTGATATAACCTGCTTCCTTGGTTTCTTTTATAATCCTGGAAATAATCGCCTTATTTTTTTCATCTACACCAAATCTTTCTCTTAAAACAGAATTTTCAAGTCTGGGCTTCAGCACTTCCCAGTCTTTTGGTGGTAAGTCAAATACTTTTGACACCTACATCATTATATCCCTTATTTTATTAATCAACGTAATGTCTGCTGGTAACCATTTCACAGACTCAAGCTCCGCTTTCATTAACCACTTCGCAGCTTTATGTTCCTTTAGAACCAAATCTCCAGAAACAATCTCGGCCCAGAAACAATCCATAGAAAGATGAAATGTTGGATAATCATATTCTATCGTATCAATCAGCTCACCAACTATTATTTCTGTTTCCAGTTCTTCCTCTATCTCCCGAACAAGTGCCTCCTGGGGTGTTTCACCTTCTTCGATTTTTCCACCTGGAAATTCCCAGCCTCCTTTAAAGTCTCCATAGCCCCGCTGGGTTGCAAATATCTTGTCACCATCTCTGATTACAGCAGCCACTACTCTAACTGTTTTCATCCTACATTTTCCTCCGCTGTCATAATATTACTCTGCAAATATCGTAGCAAATCCTCACGTACTGCATGATGCATCTTCATCCGGAATTTAGCAATATCACGTTCTTTTCCCGCATTATCTTTCTTCTTCGCCGGTTTGACATCTATAATATCAAACTGACCAACATAATAGAAATTGGTTTCCGCATCGCTCTTTTTTACAAAAAGATGTTTACGCTTCGCCTCTACAACATCAGCAACATAAGAGCTGTCAATTCCTCGTCCCATCTGAGAGTCCCATTTAAAAATCATATTGTCTTCAAATGCATCAGCATAATCAGGCTTTCCATCTACATACTCTTTATCATCACTGGTCTCTTCCTTGTGATATGTAACAAATATAAACGTATCATCACCAATTCGTTTCATTCCATACATAGTAGATGATAAATCTCGTCCACAGTTCATAAGAAGACTGACATCTCGTCTTGAATATTTTTCATAAAGAACAAATGGTACATCACCACTTGCACCTACCACATATTTATCAGCGAATCGCTGTAATCCGACTTCCACAATATCATCCACCTGCTTATAAAACTCCGCATGCTGAATTCTGTTAGCAAAACCTGCAAGACGCTTTAGCATACGATTTTCGTTGCTAGATACAATATCGATATGACGATACTTTTGATATTCGTCCTCTTTACTTACAAACTTTCCTTGCAGTACATCAACAGCATTATCAAACGATTCAATATTCATTTCGTATCCATACTCATGATCAAAATCTCTTTTAAACTGATCAAATCCCACTTCACTAGATTTCAATAATCGTTTCAAAATCTCCAATTCATATGGACGTGCGCCCCTAAGTATTGTCTTAGATAAATACTCAAGTGTAACTAACTCTTCCTCTGTGATTTTGCCCACATATAATTCTGATTCCACTGATTCCAAGAAATTCTGATACGTCTTATACTCTTTGATAATAACAAGCGGATCTATTTCACCATTTTCATAAAAATCAAGAAGATATGGCACTCTGCCTAATCTATTTTTTAAGGATACATAACTGTCTTTAATAATCGTCTTCATACCTTTGATTTTATCAATAGACGCAAAAATCTTGTCCTTAGCAATCTCATCAAAATGAACCGTTGAAGCTCCTGGAATTGTGCTATTTCCACTAATTACATACTTTCTTATGGTGTCAGGATTGTATGAGCGGTCTCCTGAAAGAGCAATTGGTATCATAAAATTATTATTATAATTTCCAATGAAATCTAAAATAACAACAAATTCTTTTCCTTCCGCTTTTCTAAGACCACGTCCCAGCTGTTGAATAAATACGATTGGAGATTCTGTTGGTCGAAGCATAATTACCTGATTCACCTCAACAATATCAACACCCTCATTAAGAATTTCTACAGAAAAAATATAATCAAGAGGTGTGACTTCATCAGTTGCATCCGCCTCATTCATAGCAAGTCGTTCAAATGCATTCTGGCGTTCGTCATCTGAAGCATCACCATTTAACGCTATTGTTCTAAAGAACTCACCGGTTTCTGGATTTATTATCTGATTAAACTTGTTTGATAATTCAATCGACTCATCTATTCGACTACAAAAAATTAGGCCTTTTACTTTATCTCCGCTATATCCATAATAATTAGCTTGTTCAATAATATGCTTTACTCTTTCATCTCCGGTTAGCATATTAAAATCTCTTTCCGTAATTTTCTTAGCATTAATCTGCTTATCACCTAACAAAGACACATCACTAATTCCAAAGTAATGGAATGGACAAAGCATATTTTCTTCCATTGCTTGCTGCAAACGAATCTCATAAGCTATCTGATAATTGAAAATCTCATAAATGTTTCTTCCTGCCACATTATCATCTCTTTTGTCTGGTGTAGCAGTCATTCCAAGCCACAATTTAGGCTTAAAATAATTCATTACTTTCTGATATGTATCTGCAGAAGTATGATGGGCTTCATCTAATACAATACAATCAAACTCATCTGGTTTATACTCCATCAAGTGAGAATCTCTATTTAAAGTCTGTATTGTTGCAAATATATAATCCTTATCATATTCATGATATCCCGCTCCAACAAGACCCATAGAAACAGTTTTTGCAAATACCTTTTCATATGACTTCTTTGTCTGTCTCGCCAACTGACCTCTGTGAACAAGGAATAATACTCTTTTGAATCCCAGCTCTCGCATTGCAAAAGCAGATGCGTATGTCTTACCTGTACCTGTTGCAGAAATAAGAAGTGCCCGTTCTTCTCCTGCTTCAAGAATTTTTCTCAAATTAGTGATAAATCCAACCTGCATACTATTAGGTTGTAACTTATACTTTTCTATTGACGTAATCTGATCTTGTTTTGCAATCTCACGCTGGCGTTTGATAATCTCGTATTTTTCCTTATAGCTTTCATAGAACTCATCAAAGGATAGTGTATATTTCGAATTCCACAACTCACTAAATTCTTCTACAATCTCTTGTGCAACTTCTCCTTGTTCAGTAGAAACAACTTTTGTATTCCACTCTCGATTTGTTGTGAGAGCAGATTTTGTCATATTCGAGCTACCAATGATAATACGATATATTTCTTCTTTTTTGAAAATATATCCCTTTGTGTGAAATCCTTCATCAGCAACTTCTACATCATACATTTTAAGTGTAATATTCTGAAGTTTATTTAGCTTTTCAAGTGCTTTTGGCTCACTGAAATTAAGATAATTTGTTGTAAGAATCTTCCCTGGAATATTTCTCTTTTCTAATTCTTTTAACGTCTGAAGGAGAGGCTCTATACCACTTAAAGTAATAAATGCAACGCTAATGGAAAATTCATCACAATTTGATAGTTCATTTTCAATAGAAGATAAAACTTTTCGTCCTTCCTTATAATTATTAGAAATAAATTGCGGTTTGTATGCAAGGTTTGAGGGTATAGTTGAATCGATAAATGCAGTTTGATTTGCTTGTTTAAGTTGTGTTATATGTTGATTCATTTGTACTATACCCCCAATTACTTTTAGTATCCTTTATCAAATAGCTATTAACATTTTCTTAAATATACTTCATCATTTTAATTAGTTCTATTCTAAATGTTTACAATTAATTTATTTCCAAAACAGCCGGTTATACACCTGTTTTGTCTTTCTTTTCATCTAAACATTCAACTAATCAACTTGTTTCTATTTCATCTGTAAGATACATATAAGATTGCGGTGCAATTTTAATTCCTATATCTTCCAAAGTTTGCGGAATATCATATATTGTAAACTCACCAAGTTTATATGCGACTGCAGTATCTCTATCCTTATAGTACTGATCATAAAATTTTTTTGTTATTCCTGATTTTTCTTTAGTAATCGCCCACAGCTTTTCTTTATCCATTTTAAGTACATCTAAAACTTCAACTTCTCCCACTACCTTCTTGATTGGGCAAGTCGCATACAGAATAATTTTATCAACTTTCCTTTTACATAGAACTTTCCTATATTCATATGCTTTAACTCCCTGAAATATATTTTTGACATGCTCCGGATTAATCGATAATAACATTTTGCACATTAGTATCACCCATTTCTAATACTTTAATAAATTCATCTTTACTATAGTCTATATTATATGGATGTTCTGAAAAAAGACCATTTTCACTTAACGTTTTGTGATTGACATTGTGTCCTTTTCCAAAGAAACCATTATAGACCATTTCTATCATCATAATTGTTTTACCAGAATTATAAATATTTTGCAACTCATTAAAATCAAAAACTGTTTTATTACCTGCTAAATTAATATAATCCTCAAAAGATACAATATTCCTACCATTATCTTTAATCTTAGTTATCTTAGTTATAGTTGCATAAGAAGTAATTACAGATTTATAAGTTCTACCAGACATACCTTCATATATTCTATATATACAAACAGGTTCTCCTTCTTGATAATGCATTGGTGTCCACGGAGTCCCTATATATATTTTTGTAATCCCATTGCCTGCAGTAATTTCCTCTATATGCTTATTATTTCCCATAAGCTCAGAATACGGAAATAGGCGATCATGAAATGATTCCTTAATCGGAATAATTCCCGCCTTTTTTATATTAGCATTAATAAACGGAAACGACTTGTATGGATCCGAATAATCTAATCTATTTCTGTTCTTTATATATACATTCTCACCTCTTTTGTTCTTTCCGATACAAACGAAACCAAACCGCTTGAATAATCTAATTAAATCTTCATGCGAATCAAATACTGTTACATATATTTCATCAACCTGCTTCTCTTGCCACTTCCATAATGCAACGCCCAAGGCTCCTTCTCCTAGTCGAATTCCACGTTGTCGCTCAGCTAATCTTAATGTACCTATTTTAAGTCTTTTGCGACAAGGTACTGTCCGATCGCTCAATTCTATCGGCTCTTCCTCATCTTTCAAATATAAAAAAGCTCCTATTCCACATTCATCATTAAATACTAATGTTTCCTCTTCTTCTCTACTTTTCCGTTCGAACCACTCAACAAACTCCGGATAATCCTCCTTTAACGTATCAAAAAACGAATCCGACAAATCAACTTCACTAAATTTTTTCCATTGAAATTTACCTGGCATATTTTCCTCCCCTAGATATCTTCTTTAAAGTAAATTTTTTATTACTATTTCATCTGGACTCTTCTAATACTTCTCAACACAAATTTCCAGACTAAATCCTTCATTATATTCTTTTTCTTTATATTGCCAAAATCATTGTATGCTATTTCAACATTACTATTTAAACACAGCTAGACTGTTACGATATGACAACAATTTACTAATACTGATAAAATGAACACCATAGTAGGGATAGCAACTGCAATCCCCACTGTATTCTTCCTAATCTAGCAATAGCCATTTTCTAAAACTTATTTTAAATGTCATCACAAATTTACTATTTTCACACTTTTTTATTCAACTTTGGTATATCTTGCAAGCCTCTCCAGATTTATATTTAGTTAATCTTGTCAAATATTTCTATCCAATTCATCCTCCGCTCTTTTTTTCATTGCATTATAATGCTCTGTATCTAATCTATATATCATATCTAATATTTTATTTATAATATTTGAGGAACTTGCATCTAAAATATCCATATCTAACTGTTCACTTACATCAATATACTTGTGATGTGAATATACATTAATAAACCGATATATTTCTTCCCTCTCTATTTCATCATCTTTATCAGGAAATGCTCTAGTTAAAAGAGATTTTAAATCTCCTCTTTGAGCCGGAAATTTAAAACTTAAAAAGGATTCAACCAATTTCCTTGCTATATTTCCAACAAATATGATTTCTTCTTTATTTAATATTTTATCCTTAAATTTATATACATTATAAAAAACATAGTCGTATTCTGAACTTTGTGTTAATCCTGCTCCCGCACTTCTAATATATCCATTTCTCATCCCATCATCTATATCCACTTCAATTCTGTAAATTTCATAATTAGGCTTTTTATTTCCATCTATCTTTATTTTTTCTTGTTTAAACCATCCTAATATTAGTGAATAATAATTATAATTGTGTGTCAACACAAATAACTGCCTTACATCTCTACATTCTTTTTTCAAAAATGCATATGCATGAAATATTTTATTTGAATCAAAACTTGATATCGGATCATCTATTACCAATATTCTATTCTTGATATCTTTCCCATTCTCATGTAATTTTGTTATAAAATACAAAAACGCAATTGACGTCTTTTCTCCTTCGCTTAGATTTCTTGCCTCTTGAATCCCATTTCTGACAATCTTATATCCTTTCTTTACCTGATCAAATTCTAATTTGATATCACCATATCCCAAGAATTGTTCAAGCTTTGCATTAAACCGTTCTGCCCCTAGCGTTTCATTTGATAACATTGCCTCCAAATTTTCAATCCTTTTCAATTTATTATTCAATTTCTCTTGATTTTCCAACAACATTTCTCTTTGCTTAATACTCTTCCTCCGTTTTTCGAAATAATCTAATTCAACAAGTTGTTCAGAAATATAATGACCCTCTAGTTTACTTTTTGCATTTTTTATTACATTGTCAAATTGCTCGTTTTTTCTATTATGTGAATCAACAATTAAATTCAACTTTTCAACACTATTTTGTAACAGTTCAACCTGCTCAGCAAGCTTGCACTTTTTGACTATAACATTCGCAAAAGGATTTTCTTTTTTTTCATTTAATTTATCATTCATTAAATTAATATATTTCTCAATCTCATTTAATTGTGCAGTTATGTTTGATTGAATTACTCTTGCCTCATCAATATATTCCGGATAAAACTTATCTAATTCCATCATATTAAACTTTATATTTTCTTCTAATTCCAAAAGGAATTCTATATATTCAACAATTTGTTTTTTCAGATTCTGCATAGCATCACTATAATGGTTTTCTAATTCTTCAATCCTATCCTTTTTAATCAAACCTCCACAAAAAGCACATTTCTTCCTATCTTTATTTATTACTAACCCCTTTTCAACCCAAACAGACAATTCTGGATTACCTCGTAATTCTTCAATTACCTTTGCTGAAACAGTTGTGCTAATAATCACTTCAAATTCCTTTTCCTTTTTCACAATCTGCTCAACATTAATCGAAATATTTAGCTTAGCAATATTATCCTTCTTATATGGTGTTGCTGCTTGATTATTTTGCTCTAACTCTTCATTGCTAAGAACAAATCCCCCATCTTCCAGCATTTGTATATTATCCTTAATAAACTTTTCAACTTTTGTTTTATTATAATTTGAATAATAGCTATCAGTCGTTGCAATCACTTGAAACTGTCCTTTGATGCTCTTTGCAACAGCAGATAGTATTTTATCTAATTCTTTATTATCATCATCAAGTTGTCGCTTTTGTTTTTCTATCATTGAAATACTACCAATTTTATCTTAAGAATCATACACTTCCTCTTTTAAAGAACTTAATTATTATATTTAATTTT
>JAQXLK010000024.1 GCA_029012085.1 Clostridiales bacterium | reverse complement strand
ATACCAATTTCGTCAGACTGCTTGTGGAAATGGTTTGAATATGAAAAAAATGATTATACATTAATATGAGAATGAGAAACCATGTGGTAACAAAAGTAATACCGTTCCTCATCCAAGCTAAAAATTGAATTATATCTTTCTTTGGATTCTGCATATCCGCCTCCTATATTGACAACATCTTACGAATGGACTGCACATATTTTCTGGATATGGAAAGCCGCTCTCCGTTACACATCGTTGCTAAAATTGTACGGTTTAGTTCCGGCTTTAAAGACTTAATTTTATTGATATTAACAATCTGGGATTTTGAAATTCGAATAAAGTCCTTATCAGAAAGAAGGAATTCCAATTCATACAGCCGTTTCTTGATTTCCATCACCTCATCTTCGGTGTATAAATAGGTTCGGTTATCCACAGACTCAAAATACAGCACATCTGCGGGAGTGACAAAAAATACTTCCTGTTCCTTTCTTGCCTGCAGTTTACTATCAAACAATTCAATATGAGATTTTAACCGCCTTACTTCATCGTCAATTTTTCTACATTTGATGATGACCTGCAGGGATTCCTTTACCTGTTCCACAATCTGAATATCCATTTCGCACCTCCGATACAATTATATTCAGTTGGCATGTTTTTCTCAAGCCTCCTTATGGTAAGAGGTACAAAATGGGTAGCTAAGAAGCCGGATTCGCGATTAAATGCTTAGACTAAGCGATTACATCTTTCATTTTGAAGATACACTGACAAATCCTGAATAGAACCTGAAAAAAATACATATAATATAAAATCTTTATGCACAAATATAAAGATATTTGTTGACAAATACACATTTTTGACTAAAATAAAATTAGAATTTAGATTAGTCGACAAAGGAGATTTAGATGGAATATATTAAAAGAGCAATCTCACCTATTTTGCAAAAACGTGTTGAAACAAGTAAGTGTGTATTGGTAACCGGCGCCAGACAGGTAGGTAAATCAACAGTAATCAAACACGAATTTCCTGATTATAATAGAGCAAATTTTGATGATCGATTAACAAGACTACAAGCCAAAGAGGAACCAAAGCTTTTTTTTATGAATAATCCATGTCCTCTTTTTATAGATGAAGTCCAAAAGGAAAATGCAGTGTTAGAAGAAATCAAACTCAGGGTGGATGAATCCGGGGAAAACGGAAGATTCATTTTATCGGGGTCGCAAAAACTTGAACTTATGAAAGGCATGAGTGAATCACTTGCAGGTAGAGTAGCAGTTACAGAACTATTAGGTTTGTCTCTTCGAGAGATTCATGGAATTGAGTATAATAAGCATTTCATACCAAGTGAGGAATATATAAATACAAGAGAAAAAGAAATGAAACCATATAGTGAATTGTGGGAAACGATTCATAGAGGTTCATATCCTGAATTATATTCATCAGAACGTGATTGGCAAGAGTATTATTCTTCCTATGTTGCAACATACCTTGAAAGAGATATTAATGAGTTGATTTCAAGTGACAGTATCACATTTACTAAGTTTTTAACTGCTGTAGCAGCAAGAACTGGTGAGATGCTCAGTTACGCAAACATAGCAAGTGAAATCGGAGTAAGCGAACCAACTGTAAAAAGCTGGATATCCATATTAGAACGTACAGGGATTGTATATCTGCTACAGCCATATAGTGCCAACGTACTGAAAAGAGCAATAAAAACACCGAAGATTTATTTCAGGGATACGGGACTTGCTTGCTATCTCACCAGATGGCTGACTCCGGATACATTAAAATGTTCTGCCGTTGCAGGAAATATGTTCGAAACATTTGTTGTATCTGAGATATTAAAATCCTATGTAAATGAAGGCAAGGACTATCGTTTTAACATATTCTATTACCGGGGAAAAGACAAATCTTCAACCGGGGAAAATGAAATAGATCTAATTATAGAAGAAAATGGAATTCTTTATCCCATCGAAATAAAGATGTCAGGAAATCCAAAAGCATCAATGGCGAGTACAAATGTAGTGCTTGATAAGGTTACAGAGAAGTCTCGAGGAATGGGTGTAATACTATGTTTGATTGATAAGAAAACATACTTAAGAGAAAATCTTGTAGCGCTACCAATAGAATATATATAGATTGATAAAAGGGTGAGGAGCAGGAACTTCCTACTCCATCACCGCATCTTTTAACTGACAATAAAGGTATCCATTTTCTTCGTAAGTTTCAAAGATTCCCTGAACCACAATTTCGCTTCCAACTTCCGGATAATCATCCGGATACACGTGCTCTCCACTGAGTGTAAATTCAATTCCCTGAGAACAACAGGCCGTAGCATCTGCAATATAACATGCAAAATAGACCTTACCAGTTTCTTCATCCTCATAGACAGAAAAACTGCCATTCATCTTTACCGTTTTCCCTATGTAATCATCCGGACCAGACAGCATATTATAAACCTCTGAATATACCAAGGTACTGCTAAGCTGTGTTAAATCCACATCTACATCACCATCGGAAGCTGTTTCCGCATTTGTCTGCTTATCAGTCTCCTGCTGCTCCGCATTTTCACTATGTCCTTCCGTTTCCTGCGGATTCGTTGTTTCTCCTTAATTTATGTTTTGTGCTCTTTTCACCGACTTGATTTGTTATTTCAATAATAATACTTTCCTCCACATTGAACTGAAATATATGCGCACATTGACACCAAAAACATTCTTCACATGATTTTGAACAACGATATTCTATATTCTGACTACTTATTTCTAATTATATTACCAAGAGCTTTGACAACTCGTATTCCGATTGCTACTGTTTTTGCCATTTTCAAACTTCCCACCTACTAACCTACAAACATGTCATCAACAGTTTTCTTTAGATACATGGTAGCAAAAAATCCGTTATACTTATTAGTAGTATAGCGGACCAGCCCTATAACCTAGTTTTTTTCTAACTCACCTATTATACTCTACTTCACCTAGTTTCATCGGCTTGGGATTTAAGGATATCCATTTAACAGCCAACTGAGCCTGACGATTAAATTGCTCTGTTGATGCCGATTTCACCTCAGCAAAAAAATGATTAAGCTCAATATACTCATTCTCATTTAATCTATTACCACTATTTAATAATTCTTTAAGTTTGTTAAGCATTTTTTTATAATCAACATCCCAATTTCCGCCACCATTATCTAGTATCTCATGACTTATACGACCTGTAATTCTTATAACCTCTCCTTGTACTGTTTCAGCAGCGTTGCTTGCAGGAACCAAATAATCCCATAAATAATTATATTGTTCAATCCAATCCTCACCTTTTACAATGATGTCTGAAACACCATCATGAATAACTCTCTTTGGCACTGGTACTATCTCAAAAAGCTTATACAAAGTCTCTAGCGCATTATCTATTGCTTCATCAAATTCTCCATCTCCACTACCACGACGAAACTCATGGTCTTTTGCAATGTCTACAAAATACTCTTTCATCCTATCTGTAATTATAGCTCCTTTAGAAACCATATATTCGGTTATTGGTGCTAAATTAATCAAACTATAGCCATATGCTCTATGATACGCCATTTCAAGTGGTGTCTCGTTATTATCATTTCAAGCATTCATATCAACACCTCTTGATACAAGAAGCTTCACCACCTCTATATGACCTGAACTACAAGCTTTATGTAGCATATTATTTTTTACAGATGGATTTATGTAATTAATATTTGCCCCTAACTCTATTAAACTTAGGCAGTTCTTCTCAGCTCTTGTAATTCCTAATAAATGCATTAGTGGTGTATCTCCAAAGGTGTTAGTTTGTTCAATCTCCTCACCCCGATCCAATAGCCATTTGTACATTCCATCTGAAAGTTCAAAAAAGAATGCCGTTTCCTTTGAGTAACTATTTGTGTAAGCACCTATTTGACATTTACCTAATACTTCTTTTAATTCCTCATCACTTTTCTCAAAAGACATCTCTTGAAAATCTTTTGGTAATGTTTTTCTTTTTGCCATATCTTTCGCCTTCCCTTCTTGATTAAATTGGGAGTTCATACCTTTTCATTATAATCTAAAATGGAGTTCAAGTACATACTCAAACTCCATAGAAAAAATATCTCATTTCAGAATTATAATTTGTATCTGTTCATCCGGCACTTGTTGTAGATACAGTAAAACAAACGGCATCTATTTAATCGCTTCCTTGATTATTTTAATACACATCTCATATCCGAGAATGCTGCTATTTAGACATAACGCATAGTTACGTGAGACACCCCATTTTTGCTCGGTATGATAGGCATAATTGATAGACCTTTTTTTGTCAGTATCTTTCATCAGCGTAAGCGCTTCCTTCTCCGTTTTTTCATAGAGCTCCATAATCCGTTTACATTTTTCAGGCTCATTTCCATGAATAAATACATTCAGGACATCATCCCGATTTCGTAAGATATAATCTGCACATCTTCCGACAATGACACAGTTCCCTTTTTCAGCAATATCGCGAATAATATTTCTCTGAGCCCGATAAATCATGTCATCCACAGAGCTGCCTTGTGCATCCCTTCCTATAAAGGAATAGGAAAGTATATTCTTTGTAGGAGCATATTCTCCACGTTTTTCAATATATTTCTCAGACAAACCGGTTTCTTTTGCAACCTGTGCAATGATATCTTTATCATAAAATGCAAACCCCAACTTTTTCGCTAACTCTTCACCGATAAAACGTCCGCCACTACCGAACTCTCTACTGATTGTAATAATTTTCTTCATATTGCTAATCCTCCAATTCTGATATAACATTTCGATTGATCCGTCTCATAAATACCGTTGCAACTATACAAGATAACGTCTCAGCGATAATAAATGTCAGCCAGACCGTCCATATCCTGTCACCGGACTGGCGGGCAAGTTGCGAAAATCCCCAAGCCACAGGTAATACGAATAGAAATTGTCTTAAGACGGAGATGATTAAAGATTCCAAACCACCATCAAGAGCCTGGAATATTCCCTGATATGCAATATTAACTCCGGCAAAAACAAAACTCAACGATATAATTCTCATGGCACTTATGCAGATATCCTGTGTTTCTCCGGATAAGCCAAATAGAGAAGAAAAAGGCTTGGCAAGTATTTCAATCACAATCAGGCCAATCAGCATTATAACAATTGTATATGATATCCCGTACTTAATACCAGCTTTTACTCTGCGTTTGCTCCGCATACCATGATTAAATGAAACAATTGGTGTAATCGCATCTCTCAAACCAAAGGCTGCAAATAAAATAAACTGCTGTACCTTATAATACAAACCATAGGCTGTAACTGCCGATTCGCTGATACCGCCAAGAATAATATTCATTCCATAAGTCATAACAGACATTAATGCCTGTGCAATAATAGCAGGCAGTCCAATGGAATATATAGATTTAATAATTTTTAAATCCGGCTTCATATATTTCAGACCATTTTTAATTTCCTTGTTTTGTTTCAGATGGAAAATGAAACCGAAAAGCGCAGAAGCAATCTGACCGATTACCGTGGCATACGCTGCTCCGCTTACTCCCAAAGCAGGCAGACCAAACCATCCATAGATTAATATAGGATCTAGAATGATATTGATAACTGCTCCTGTAACCTGAGCAACTGTGGAATGTACAGAGTGGCCTGTAGCCTGCAGCAGTTTTTCAAAAACAGAGAAAAATACGATACCCATAGATAAAGTACAACATATTCTCAGATATGAAACTACCATGTCTTTTATTTCAGGATTTGCCGTTTGTGAACCAGCATAAATATTAACACCAAATATACCAAATAAAAGAAACAATATAAAAATCACAATACCTAAAAACATAGAATTTCCAGCTATTTTACTTGCTTTTTCATAATCTCCTTGTCCGATACTTTTGGATAAAAGCGCATTTGTACCCACTCCTGTACCAATTCCAATTGCAACCATCAGCATTTGTACCGGAAATGCAAGAGTAAGTGCATTTAATGCCATTTCACCATTATCTGGCATGTTAGAAACGAATGCACTATCAACAATATTGTATACCGCCTGAAGCATCATAGAGAATATTATAGGAATACCCATTGACAACATCAGCTTCCTGACCTCCATCGTTCCTAATTTGTTCATTGCTATTTTTTCTTTCATGAGAACCTCCTTATATTTGCAGGAGACTTTTAAAGGAAAGCTGCCATAACCTGTATTTCGTGCAGACCTTTTGTGCACAAAAAACAAAGTATGCCTCGCTCGGTGTACTTTTATAACGCAAAAAAGGGCATAAATCCAAATATCTGGACTTACACCCTTCGGTTACACGATGTGAATATCTTAACAAATTTTTTAATTACATGTCAAATGTTTTTTCAATCATATCTACTCTTCTCACATGACGCTCATCATTGGAAAATGGTGTATCCAAAAATGTATCTACAATCTTCAATGCCAGTCCCGGTCCAATTACCCTTGCACCCATGGCCAGCATATTTGCATTGTTGTGCTCCTTTGTGGCAGCCGCACTAAAGCAGTCATGGCAAAGTGCTGCCCGGATACCCTTTACTTTATTCGCTGCTATAGAAATTCCAATTCCGGTTCCACAAATCAGGATTCCAAGTTCACATTCTCCATCTGCCACAGCATGAGCTGCCTTTTTCGCATATACAGGATAATCTACAGGCTCCTCTGAATAACAGCCGTAGTCCTTGTACTCAATCCCTCTTTCCTCTAAATGCTTCTTAACCTCCTGCATTAATCCATATCCACCATGGTCACATCCTAAAGCTATCATTTCTTTTTCTTCCTTTCCTTCATAAAGATAGTATAATAAACATTTTTAATACTTTTTCTTTACTGTTTTATTTTTTGTTCACATATTAAACCTTTATCACTCTGTGTCCCGCTGCCTTCAGCAATCTGTTCATTATGGAGTAGGACAACCCCTCTCCCGGAAAGCTCTCTGCATAAATGTATTCCACACCTTCCGAGTCAAAATCCCGAAGCGCCCCATAAAGACCTGCTGCCACCGTAATCTGTTCCTTCCTGTCACCGAGACAGATTACTACATCTGCCTGCCCTTTGTAGCAGGAAATGGTCTCTGCCGGCGCCATAATTCCAACCCGGTATCCCTCCTGCTTCTTTTGCATGGCAAGCTCTATAATCTTGTCCACGACCCGTTTTCCAGACTCTGTAATCTGTTCTGATACCAGGTTATCCTCCTTACATTCAGCAGTCTTCTCTTTTACTGCTGCATTGCCCTGGTTCTGCTCTTTCGTCGTCGCTTCTACCAGTGTCAATTCGCCCTTCGGTGCATAGTGTGTATATTTCATTCCCGGAGCCTTTGGCCGTAGTCCATCCATTGGTTTTTCCAATGCCGGATCAATTCGTACTGTTCCTATAATCTGCTCTAACATGGCTTTTGTAATAAATCCCGGTCGCAATATGGTAGGAACTTCACCACTAACATCCACAATCGTAGACTCAATCCCAATTCCAACGGCACCTCCATCTACAATGTAATCAATTTTTCCTGTCATATCCTCAATCACATGCTCTGCCTTTGTTGGAGACGGACGACCGGAAGTATTCGCACTAGGAGCCGCCACATACACTCCTGAACTTCTTATAAGCTCTAACGCCACCGGATGAGATGGCATACGGATAGCTACTGTATCCAGTCCACCCGTTGTACCATGAGGCACAATATCCTTCTTTGGTAAAATAATCGTAAGAGGCCCCGGCCAAAACGCCTGTGCTAAAACCCTTGCCTGTTCATTTACATAAGCAATCTTATCCATATCCTCTACATTTGCAATATGAACAATCAGGGGATTATCGGACGGTCTTCCCTTTGCCGCATAAATCTTAGCGGCAGCCTCCGAGTTCAATGCATCTGCACCTAACCCATATACCGTCTCTGTCGGAAATGCAACCAAGCCACCACCTGCTAAGCAGGCAGCAGCTTGTGATAGTACCTCTTTATCCAATTCCGCTTCTATACCGGATTTGGTATTCCGGTTTTCTTTTTCCGATATCTCTACTTTAATAATTTTTGTATCCATGCTGTTGCACCGTCATCTGCTTTACTGCAGAATAACTGCCGCAAAGCTTTTTCTTTCCATTTAATCTATACGCACGCATTTTAACATAATATGTGCCGAAATTCAACTTCTTGACATTTTTTACTTATTTTATTCTAATTGATACACCTTTTTCTCATATTGATAACTTTTTTGCATAAGTTAATGTAAGAAACCATTCTCAAGGTATTAAGAAAATGAAATTTCGTTTTGGTATATCCCTTCTTCTGTTCGTTATTTCCGCTCTCGTTCTTTACAATCATTATGGTCAGATTGCCGTAACTGCAATAAAGCATAAAACAGTGATTGTTATTGACGTTGGACATGGCGGTTCGGATCCCGGCAAGGTTAGCGCTGATGGAATAAAAGAAAAAGATGTAAATCTTCAAATTGCCCAATATCTAAAAGATTATCTTATTGCCCAGGATTATACGATATATCTTACAAGAGATACCGATAAAGGTCTTTATGATGAAAATGCATCAAATAAAAAAAGAGCAGATTTGAATAATCGTATCCGTTTTTTTAAAGAAAAGAAGGCAGTTTGCGTTGTAAGTATTCATCAAAACAGCTTTCCGGATTTCGCACAGCATGGTGCCCAGACATTTTATTTTACCGGAAGTAAGGAAGGAGAAGCCCTCGCTTCCACTATTCAGAAATCCCTTCTTACAATCGACTCCACTAACACCCGAACAGAGAAGTCCTCTGACAGTTATTATCTTCTAAAGCATTCTGATGTTCCGGCAGTTATCGTGGAATGTGGATTTTTATCAAATCCGGAAGAAACATCAAGACTTACTGACCCAAATTACCAGAAGAGGCTGGCATACTCCATCAGTTTAGGAATAGGCAGTTATCTGTCTTCTGCAGATCGGACACTTTCCACAACCCGTGAAAAACTTCCTAAAAAATAACTGCATATAGGCAGGACTGCCCCATAAACAGCCCCGCCTTTGACGTCTCTTCACTTCACATAAAATTTTTCTCTAAATTTTCCTTGCACTGTAAACACAGATTTTTGTAATATATAAAATGAATAACACGAAATATACGTATCGTATCTTAGCTTAGAGTCATACATTACACTCTCAATTAAATCATTTTTATCGTTTTTTCTTCCCCGCCCAATCATCCCCTTCCGTTTATTATTGATGAAACCAATTTTGAGGTGTCCTTTGTGATGTACCACACATTTTGTTGGTACGAGCTCCTATAACAAATCTGTTAAAAACATATAGTATTCCATTTGTCATTTAATAAAGTATCCGGATTTTAAGCAGTGCGAACTCTATTAGGAAACTCTACATAAAATATACTAAACCAAATTTTGAATTTCAATAAATGAATCGTGTACATTTCTGAAAATGTCGGGAATATTTTATATATATTTTTTGATTTTTATGTACAAATTCTGACATTTATGTACTTTTTATGAAAATACCTCTATTTGATTGCATTTTTACGCAAAATATGTTATGATTCTCTTTCCTAAAGACATTTTTTCTCAATAATTGCAGTGTAGGATATTCTAAAAGTTTTCTTCACAAAATATATAATGTAAGGAAATATTCTTTCATATACATCTTTCCTTACAATATTTTGCCAGGAAAACCCATGAATTATTCCACAAATGTGAAAGGAATTTCTTATATAAAAGGAGATGATTCTATGAAGTTAGAAAGACTCAGCGAGAATCAGATTCGCTGCACATTAAACAAAGCTGATTTGGCAGACAGAGAGCTTCTTCTTAACGAGTTAGCCTATGGCACTGATAAAGCCAAAGAATTGTTCCGGGAGATGATGGAACAAGCTGCTGATGAGTTAGGTTTTGAGGTGAATGATATCCCTCTTATGATAGAAGCAATTCCCGTATCACCGGACTGTCTGATTTTAATTATAACGAAAGTAGAAGATCCTGAAGAACTGGATACCAGATTTTCCAGATTTTCGAAATATACAGACATTGAAATTGATGATACCGATAGCTCTGGCGATGGCAGTGAATCAGAAGATAATGAAGATAACTTGAATATTTTTGAAAGTACTGCCTCCTTAATGGAGACCATTTCTGATATTGTAGAAAATATCGAACAAGTGAAGAAACAATCAGAAGCCGGCGGCAGTCCTGCTTTTGTTCCACTCTCTGCAGCACTTCGGGAAAGCAATGCAAACAAAAAATCAGGAAAAGGCAAAGGCAAGGCAAAAGAAAGCAACCAGCCGAGCTATCGTATTTTCTCCTTCCAGAATATTAACGATATCAGCAAAGCAGCAGTCATGGTTGCACCGATTTATCACGACAACAACTCTTTATACAAGAGTCCAAAAGATAATCTGTACTATCTGATTGTAAACCATGAGTCTGCGGATATGGAAAACTACCAACGCGCCTGCAATCTTCTTAGTGAGTACGGCACCAAAGTAAAATCCAATTATGCGATGCCATATTATTTTGCAGAGCATTTTAAGATGATTATTAAAGGAGATGCCATTCAGACATTGGCAAGCATCTAGTGCTTTTTTACTCAATAAAATCAATTTTACAGAATAGCAAAAAGGCTATCACACGGGATATACTTTCGTATGTCTCATGGGATAGCCTTTATTCATTTCAAAGCATCAGCCTAATTATGCTTCCTTCTTTGCAAGATACTCATTGATATCTTTAATCAATACCTCTACATCCATTCCGTGAACCTGAGCAGCTTCCTCTAATGTCTCACCCTGAGCAGATGGACATCCAGGACAATGCATTCCGTTTGCCATAAGAATTGCTGCATTACCGGGATCAATTGTAATAATCTCGCCGATTAACATATCTTTATTTACTGTCTGTGCCATGATAAAATCCTCCTGATACTGTATTTTCGAAAATTTGATTGTCTTTAGTATTACCAATCTTCGGTTATTATAAACAGTTTGCGAAAAAAATGCAATAATATCCCGCCAGCTTCTATAAAGAAAACTGCCCAAAAATGTCATTCACTGCAAAATGCTCCTGCTTATACCGGATCAAATATGCCTTTGCTTCTGCATGAGCAGCATCCAAGTCCTGTACCATGGCATCGATATTGTCTGCATGAATTCCTCCGATATCTGCCAAAAGCTGATAACATGCCATATCTTCTCCGTGTTCTAACACAATGACCTCCCAGGCTTCTTCCGTTTCACTTCCTTTTGTATGGGTAAGCAGATAATCCGTATACATCTGTCGCATTTCCTGTGGCATTAAAGAATCATGCATGAGTCTCAGCATACAAAGCCATGCTTTCCGCCGCCTTTTATCTGCTGCGTATTCCGGCACATTCCGCTTAATGTCCTCTTCGCCGCAAAGAACCATGTTGGTATAACCTTCCTCGTCATCTTCATTTAAAAATGTCTGCAGGCGCTGGTCCCATTTCTGGTACCAGTGTTCTCCACCAAGTTCTGCATCCCGAAGCAAATCCTCAGATGGAAGCTGATTTACGGTAGCCGCAAGCAAAACCGCCAGATCATCTGTCTCCTCAACTCCCACTGCAACATAGCGGATACCCGGACAATCAGCAAAAACTCCCGTTCCAAGACTAATCTGTAATGCCTCACCTTTCCCTGAAATCTTTATACCTTCTAACTGTCTGCACTGGGAAAATGCCCAGTCATCCATCTTTCTCACTGTTTTCGGCAATACGACACTACGTACTGTCTGACAGCCTAAAAATGCTTTCTTTCCAATTCCACGAATTTCCCAGTCTGTTCCCTCATGAGAAATGCATTCCGGCAGCTCTATTCTTGCCCCATTTCCCCGAAAGCCGGTTATCTCTATTCCTCCAAGCTCCTCATTGATGCAGCAGGTGAACCGGTTGTCATCACTGTTATACTCAAATTCTTTCATTACTTATAATTCCTTTTTCATTCTCTTTATCAAAATATCAGCTTTTCAATCTCATCCCTTAAATCTTCCTTCCGCTCCGACACCATCAAAAGCTTGTTATACTTGTGGTAGTCCTCGCATCCAAACATACTGATATAACGAGAGCTTGAGGCATTTACCGTAAGCTCTGTCACAAGCACTAACATCTCATTTCCTTCCGCAAAAGCAGCATTTGCAAACTCAAATAAATGATGAATTCGGCCGGAGGCCTTAGACACCGCTTCCTTCATAGCAGCCACTTTTCCGTCAAACTCCTGTTTTACATAAGAAAATGCTGCTTCACCGTCAGCAATATTTTCTTCTAATATATTCTTTCTCACTGTAGATAAAAATGTAAGAATCCGCTTGTGCATGCGCCGCTGTGACGAAGACAAAGCATTTGCCTTTTCCTGCGTCTTCATGAGCGTATCCCGCGCCTGCATCTGTTTTTCCAACATATCATAAACCGAATCCGCTGCCTTTACTGCCTTAAGAGGCACCATCAGCTCGCTTAAGAAATCCGAAGTCTCCACAATATCCTTCATTTCACTCTGCACTGTGTCAAGCAGCATGCCAAGCAGGGATAACCGCTCATCAAAGGAAGCTTCTTTTGCCTTCGCCACCGCATTTTCTGAAATATCCCCGGATAGCAGTGCCTCCACCTGATAATCCCTTTTATACTTATTGTAAAGGTCGTAATATGCACCAAATTCCTTTACGATTCTTTCATTTTGCAGATACTGTGCAAAGAGGGACTCGTCCACCGTAAGACCATCTTCCTCGTACATCAGCATCACCTCGGATAAATCCTCCCAGCCTCTGGCGGTCACATAAGAACGTCCCTTCACTGTAGTCTCAATATGATAGAAATACTCCTTCTTAAGCTCAAGGAAATTCAGCACCGCACTATGGACACCCCGTTCCTTCGCATACTGCTTCCATGTGGCATAATCTGCTTCCACCTCTAACACCTTCAGACGGTCCATGGTTACCACGTCAAATTCCCGCACCGACTTGTTATACTCCGGTGGATTTCCTGCCGTCACAATCACCCATCCCTCCGGCACTTTATGCTTGCCAAACACCTTGTACTGCAAAAACTGCAGCATGGACGGTGCCAGCGTCTCCGATACACAGTTAATCTCGTCAAGGAACAGAATTCCCTCTGTTACACCGCTTTCCTCCATGGTGTCATAAATAGACGCAAGAATCTCACTCATGGTATATTCCGATACATCATAGGTCTGTCCACCATAGTCCTTCTGTTTAATAAATGGCAGACCTAATGCCGACTGTCTTGTGTGGTGGGTCATGGAATATGACACCAGCGCAATTCCCATTTCCTGTGCAATCTGCTCCATAATGGCAGTCTTTCCAATTCCCGGCGCTCCCAGCAGAAAAATCGGACGCTGGCGAACCACCGGAATCCGATAATCTCCAAACTCATCCTTCTTTAGATATATCTGTATCGAATGTTTAATATAATCTTTTGCCTGGCTGATATTCATGCTATGCTCCTCCTTAATCTTCTAACTGTTCTTCCTCTATTACAACCGGCAACGCCCAGTCCGGCACACTTCCCCGATTCGGGTCTTCATTTAAAAATGCAAATATCACATCATACTCTGGCATCCGCTCCGGATAAATGCCATAACCGTCCGTAAAATAAATGAGCCCCTTCAGGTTCTCAAACTCGCCCTTATCCTTTAAGGCATCCACATAGGAAAACACCGGGCGAAAATCCGTTCCACCAAAACCGTTCATTTTTCCATGTTCCAAGAATTCTATAAAATCCTCTTCCCGCCGGATAACCGTATCGGACTGAATCTCATTATCACACTGGATAATGTGTACATTAATCTCATGAAAGAAATTCTCTGTATTTTTAAGGATATCGTAAGTCTGTCTTAAAAACGCCTTCACAATGCTGCCCCGGCAGGATGCCGAGGTATCGATGGCAATCACAAATTCTCGTACTTTTTGAACCTCCTTATATTCAAGAGGCTCCACCAAAGGCAGGTTCCCGTAGGTTGTCAGACCGTATGTGTAATAAATGTAATCAAACTCATCATCATTTACATGGATTTCCTCACCGCATACTGCAAACCGCTCCAATATGGCACGGTAATTGTACCGCTGTCTCGTTGCCTCCTCCAGATTATTCTGAAGACTTTCCGAGCTGGTTTTATCCTTGGAAAATGCCTTAAGCTCTGTCTTAATGCGTTCCGAAATCTTCTTCCACTCTTCCTCCGTAATGACAAGCTCCTCCCTGGCAAATCCGCCCCGCCAGCCTTCGTGGTTATCCACGGAAAACAGCTTCTTATAGGTAGCCTCCGCATCCTTTGACAGACCATTCACCAAAAATTCCCGGTAGATTTTCTCTGCCGTAAGCTCCGGCACCCATTTCCTTATCTTTGCAATCTGATTAAGCTCCTCGCTGTCCCTTGAAAGCGCTGTCATCGGAAGCTCCATTTCCAATATAATGTTTTCCACCGCAATATCCACTGCCATATCCCAATAGTCCGGATTCCGTTTCTCATATTGAAAGGAATGGGAAAAAATGCAATGCATCAGGATATGAAGATACGCCCGTACCGCCACATTCGGCTCTTCCATATAGGTCACCAAAAGAGAAGCCGGGTCATAATAAATGTGGGAGCCATCCGTGGCAAACCTTCCGATTCCCGGTCTTGCCTCTAACTTAAGCTTTGTAAGGGCATTATCAAAAAAACGGAACCGCACCGTAATGGTGTCCTTGGCAAGCTGCATCAGCTTCTTTGCATACTGTTCCATTTGCTGTTGTTTTGTTATGCTGTCATTCATATATAATGCTCCTCCATCTTTTTTTCCACGCATCTGCCTTACGAAACCTTTTTCTTTTCCACTCCATCTAAAGCTATATCCTTACAGACTCCACGCTTCCCATATTTCTCCCTTCGCATCCTGCTTCCTCATCTCTTCCTTTAAATGAAGCAGATATGCCCGACTCTCTGTAAAACATTGCTCATCCATCTTTTTCAGAAAATTATCCACATTTCCTAATGAAATTACACCCAGTTTTCCACATATTGCAAGGTCCGAATATGCCTGTTCCCGTTTTTCCAGTAATACTGCCAGCAACGCTTCTTCATGTCCTGACATATAATCTCCATAGATTTCCTCCTGCTCCGGCTTAAGATACTTCCCCTGTCCAAGCCTTGCAAGCAGAACCAAACTTTTCTCCTGCTGCCTTAAAAACCTGTAATATTCCACATGATTTGCCGGATCCTCATAATCCTCTTCCCCTCCCGCCAAAAAAGGGTCAAACCCTTTATCATCCGGAGCAACTAAATATCTGCAAATCTGTTCATCCAGCCAATCATACCACTTCTCTGTTCCAATATCCGTAACATCCAGCACATCATAGATTGGAGCAAATCTTACTGCACAAGCAAGAAGTTCTGCTTCGTCCTCGTAAATGCTAATCTTTTCTTCTGTCAGCTCATAAACAACAATCCGTAAAAGATTATCACAGCCATCCAATATTCCCTGCCCTGTTGTCAATTTCCTCTTCGGCAGCCAGATTTCCTTTACATTCCTGCAATGGGCAAATGCCCAGTCTTCTATATGATGAACCGTGTACGGCAGAATCAATTGCTCCACCTGCTGGTCGCCTAACCGCCATTTTTTCGGCACTGTGCCGTCTGCAAATTGTTCTGTATCATATATTTGTTTTCGGTATTCTTCTTTTACTATAGTATTTACCATGTTGTTATTATACTCTCTTCATTTCAATCCCGATTTTAAATTGTGTTCTCTATTCTTTATTAATTCATATATTCGTGTCAATCAATACTACCATACTTTGCATTCATTGCCTCCTCCCTCTCCTTTTCATAATCAAGCGATTCCACTGTTTTTTTTCTTGAAGCCTCCAGTCTTTTAAATGCTTCCATCTTTTTTTCATTGGTCGTATCCTTTTTTGTTACCGGTGCAGAAATGATAAATGGAATACTTCTTTCTCTTAACGCCGTTCTTGTAAATGTCTCATAAAAAGTCTGCTTTGTCTGCCCCATTGCATCCAGCATCTCGCCAAGT
>JAQXLK010000023.1 GCA_029012085.1 Clostridiales bacterium | reverse complement strand
ATGGAGTATCAGAATTTGGAGTATAGTCAGGCTACATTTGATTTTATTTAGGGTTTTGGCTAAGCGGACGCTCTGGATTCGATAAAATTGTTTCCAACCGGGCCCGCTTGCGCTTAGTTGCGTGCGTAATGGTACTAAGGCTGCATCTCGTAGCAAGCTACTCGATGACGCGACATTCGCCAAATGGAAGTGCAAGCCCTTCCGCTTGGCTCATTGTACGCGCAAAGGACGCAGCCTAAGTACCAACGGACGCATCTTCGATGAACGCGATATTCGCCGAATGGAAGTGCAAGCCCTTCCGCTCGGCTCATTATTTCGCGCAAATAGCCCTTATGGAAAACAATTTTATCGAATCCAGAGCTGTGAACTGGTAAAGCTAAAAAATACCGTTTTGTATTTGGCAGAGCGAAATGGCTATAAAAGGTATCACATATATTGGTATTCGGCAGAGAGGAATTGCTATAAAAGGTATTACACATATTGGTATTTGGTAGAGCGAAATTGCTATAAAAAGTATCACACATATTGATAATTGGCATATAGTAAGGTATATAGAGAATTCGCCTTTGAAGGTTTTAACAGATTTTTGTCAGGGACGGATGCGGTGTGTCTGTGCTTTTGTTAGGATACAATAGGATTGCTCAAAGGCTTTATATAAGAGAAGACAGGTGAGGAAAATGGAAGATACAGCATATACGTATATCGTGGAGTGCGGGGATGGGACCTTTTATACCGGGTGGACGAATCAGTTAGAGGAACGGATGCGGTGTCATAACCAGGGAAAAGGAGCAAAATATACGAGAGCAAGACTTCCGGTCAGACTGGTGTATTATGAGGTTTTTGCTACCAGACAGGAGGCTATGAAACGGGAATACGCAGTAAAACAGCTTAAAAGGAAGGACAAGCTTAAGCTGTTTGAACATATGCCGGAGGAAGTAAGACGGGAATGTTCCCGGATTATGGAGTCTGTCCGGCTGGATACGAAGGATGAAACAACATGAAGAAACAGTACAAGCAATTTTATACCGATACAAATGAAAAGCGAAAGACCAGACGGGAAAATTCTGGTACAAATAATACAAAAAAGCGGGAAAAAAGGCTTATAACGGTCGGTTTGTTTGGAATATCCTGCCTACTGGTATTTGGAGCAGTGATATTTTCGGTTATTCATTTTTACTCGCAAATGAAAGAGAAAGAGACGTTGCAGGAGTCCTATCCGGAGCCGGACCCGATTATTGGGGCAGCGGCACTTTTCCCGGATTTGCCGATTTCAGAAGAATTTTTGACTGTGAATTCCTATTCCAGACCGGGACTTGCTCTTACCACAACACCGCAGTATATTGTTATTCACTATACAGCAAATCCCGGCTCTACAGCAGAGCAGAATCGTAATTATTTTGAAAATCTGAAGGATACAGGAGAGACCTATGCCAGTGCACAGTTTGTGATTGGCTTAGATGGCGAGATTATCCAATGTGTGCCTTGTAATGAGATGGCATACTGTTCAAACAGTTATAATGAATTTTGTATTTCCATTGAGATGTGTCATCCGGATGAAGGCGGGAATTTTAATGATGCTACTTATAATAATTGCGTGTATTTAGTGGCGCAGCTTATGAATTATTATCATATGGATATGAGTCAGTTAATTCGGCATTATGATGTAACCGGAAAGAACTGTCCGAAATATTTTGTGGAGCATGAAGACCGTTGGGAAGTCTTTAAGGGATATGTGGAGGAATATCGGGAAAAATATAGAACAGGGGAAAAATAAAATAGCTGCTACACGAAGGATAATGTTTGTCTGGAAGAGTCTTTCGCGTAGCAGCTGTTTGTTTATGATTAATATGCTGCATTCGTTATAGGCGGAATTTTATCTCCACCGGTTCTTTTAAATTCTGTCCACCTCTGGATTTTACCCTGGTCGTAATATGCAGGAAGTAATCTGTATCTTTGGCGTAAGCATCAAGAGGTTCCACCTCGATCTCCATATTGGCATCATTATAGGTAAATGTGGTTTCAATTCGCTGCCCGGTTTCACTTACTACATATAGATTGTCTGAGTTAATAGTACTAGGATCTAAAGCTGTAGTAAAGCGGCAGCGCCACACAAATTTGCCTGTTTTAAAACTAAGATTCTGTTTTACTCTGTTTTCGTATCCCTTCGGAATGTCTTCAATCTCGATAAACTGTCTGCTCATGAAAAACCTCCTTTGTGTAACCTGATTTAAGCTTATTATACCATAATTTTCTTAAAATGCATACTTACTGTAAAATTTTCCTTTATTTTTAACTGGGCTTGGGGTATAATAAGGACAAGTGTGCAGATTGGAGAACTCCATTTGCCGGAGGTGTCGGAACCTCGATGGCTTCTGACTGTATGAAAAATCATACGGCGGAGCAATAATTTTTAGAATACGGAGGATTTTTACATGTTAGTTTCAGCAAAAGAAATGTTAACAAAGGCAAAAGCTGGTAAGTATGCAGTAGGTCAGTTCAACATCAACAATCTTGAGTGGACAAAGTCAATTCTTTTAACTGCAGAGGAGTTAAAGAGTCCGGTTATCTTAGGTGTATCTGAAGGTGCCGGTAAGTATATGACAGGTTATAAGACAGTTGCAGCTATGGTTAAGGCTATGATTGAAGATTTAGGAATTACTGTTCCTGTAGCACTTCACTTAGACCATGGTTCATATGAAGGAGCTAAGGCTTGTATCGAGGCTGGTTTCTCTTCTATCATGTTTGATGGTTCTCATTATCCAATCGAGGAGAATATTGAGAAGACTAAGGAATTAGTTGCAATCTGTAATGAGAAGGGTCTTTCTCTTGAAGCAGAGGTTGGTTCTATCGGTGGTGAAGAAGATGGTGTCATCGGTAAGGGTGAGTGTGCAGATCCTGATGAGTGTAAGGCAGTTGCAGATCTTGGTGTAACAATGCTTGCAGCAGGTATCGGTAATATTCACGGAAAGTATCCAGAGAACTGGGAAGGATTAAGCTTCGAGACATTGGATGCAATCCAGGCTAAGACAGGTGATATGCCATTAGTATTACACGGTGGTACAGGTATTCCTGAGGATATGATTAAGAAGGCAATCTCTTTAGGTGTTGCTAAGATTAACGTAAATACAGAGTGTCAGTTATCATTTGCTGATGCAACACGTAAGTACATTGAGGCTGGTAAGGACTTAGAGGGTAAGGGATTTGACCCACGTAAGTTATTAGCTCCAGGTGCTGAAGCAATCAAGGCTACTGTTAAGGAAAAGATGGAATTATTCGGTTCTGTAGGTAAGGCTTGAGAATAAAATTTTTCATGGATTGACAAAGCGGACGCTTTGGCTTCGATAAAATTGTTTCCAACCGGGCTCGCTTGCGCTTAGTTGCGTGCGTAGTGGTACGTAAGGCTGCATCTCGTAGCAAGCTACTCGATGACGCGACATTCGCCAAATGGAAGTGCAAGCCCTTCCGCTTGGCTCATTGTACGCGCAAAAAACGCAGCCTAAGTACCAACGGACGCATCTTCGATGAACGCGATATTCGCCGAATGGAAGTGCAAGCTCTTCCGCTCAGCTCATTATTTCGCGCAAATAGCCCTTATGGAAAACAATTTTTTAGAATCCGAAGCTGTGAATTGGCAAAGATATTTTGAAATAAGATAAGAAAGGCTGCTATCGTGACAGATGAGTTGTTACGATAGCAGCTTTTTTGTTGCTTTTTTTGATGATTTGATTATGATAGAATAAGATGAAATTGGTTAATATTTAGATAAGAAATAGATGACTTCAAAAATGATTCGGTGGCTGGTACATTGAATCAGAAATTTATGATTCGATATATAAGGAGGCAAGAGACAGTGATATATACAGTAACATTTAACCCTTCATTGGATTATATTGTATCTGTGAAGGACTTTGAATTAGGCATGACCAATCGAACCTGTGAGGAAAAGATACTACCGGGTGGAAAAGGGATTAACGTTTCCATGGTGCTTCATAACCTCGGTTATGAGAGTACAGCATTTGCCTATGTTGCTGGCTTTACAGGGGAAGAGATTAAGCGAAGAGTAGAGGAATTTGGAATCCGGACAGAATTTATTCAAATTCCAGAGGGTATTTCCCGTATTAATATGAAGCTGACATCGGTGGATGGAACGGAGATTAATGGAATGGGTCCGGAGATATCAAAGGAAAAAGTGGAGGAGCTACTGGCAAAGCTTAATAAGCTCCAGCAAGACGATATCTTAGTGCTTGCGGGGAGCATACCGGCTTCTGTTCCGGATTCCATATATGCAGATATTATGCAGATGCTAGCCGGAAAGGGTATTCGTGTTGTAGTGGACGCAACGAAGGATACGCTGCTTAATGTGCTGCCGCTGCATCCGTTTTTGATTAAGCCAAATCATCATGAGCTTGGAGAAATTTTTGGCGTAGAGCTTAAGACGAAGGAAAGTGTTTTGCCGTATGCAAAAAAACTTAGGGGACAGGGAGCAGCCAACGTGCTGGTGTCCATGGCTGGAGAGGGTGCAGTGCTTGTGGCGGAAGATGGAAAGGTATATATGAGCGAGGCACCAAAAGGGACTTTGGTAAATGGTGTAGGAGCGGGCGATTCCATGGTGGCAGGATTTCTTGCCGGGTTGTTAGGAGAAGGCAGGGCAGAGAAGGCTTTCAAAATGGGGCTTGCAGCGGGAAGTGCCAGTGCATTTTCAAAAAATCTTGCCACAAGAGCCGAAATCGAGGCAGTGTTTGAGACGATTGCGTAAATAATAAGATTGTGAAGTATAATTATTGGAAAAATTGTGTATTCTATAATTAAGTTGAGTGAATTAAAAGCGCTATATTGGTTTGGAAGTATGTCAAACCAGTATGAAAGAATGAAGATGATTGAGGAGGCATTTTGTTATGACGAATTTTGAGTACACAATTACAGATGAACAGGGAATCCATGCAAGACCGGCAGGAGAGTTGATTAAGCTTGTTAAGACATTCACAAGTACAGTGACAATGAAAAAGGACGGAAAGGAAGCGGATTGCGGTAAAATCTTTTCCGTGATGGGACTTGGTGTGAAGAAAGGGGATACGGTGCAGTTTGCAATAGAAGGCGAGGATGAAGAGGAAGCAAAAAAGGCGTTGGAAACGTTCATGAAAGAAAATTTGTAAGACATATTAAACCGGTTCGATTAGAACCGGTTTTTTTGTCTTGTTATTATGTTTGGGTAAAAAGGCAGATATCATATTCTATTGTGGTAATTATTGGCATACCTTTTCGAAAAAATAGGAGACATATCATCATCACTTAGACGCCCCCTATTATTGTATCTCTTGTTCGAGATTCCGAAAATAATCGGAGTCAAAAAATTCCTGAATGGTTATGTTTAGTCCGTCACATATCTTTTTAATGGTTGAAATGGTGGTGCTGTTATTCCTGCCGCTAGTAATATTGTGCAAGGTGGATTGGGTAACACCTGAAATAGTTGCAAGTCTATTAATTGTAATATTATTAGATAGACATAATTCTTGTATTCTTTTATTTACTGCATCTCCGATTGTTATAAAAATCACATCCTTACTCAAAAGAGTTAATTATATGATATGGTAAAAGAAGAGAAAAGATTACCTCTTTTGAGTTGACATGAATGTAAACATTATGAGATAATTATAATGTAGTTATTGAGGATGAGACTAATATAGAATGACAGAATTGATTTATGTAAATTTGCTATAATTCAAGTGATGAAATGTAGCAAAATATAAGCTGTTTATTTGGTAGAAGGATTTAATTATTTTATGAACAAAAGAACGAAAGGGGTGTTTTTGATGGGAGAAAAAAGTATTAAAAAATGGAAAATTGTATTTACCATGCTGGTTTGGTGTATGTTAGGCTTGGTAAATATAGAAATGAGTGAGGTAAAAGCGAATACATATGGAGACTATGAGTATTCGCTCATTAATGGAGGAACAGAGGTAAAAATTACAGGATATAGCGGCTCGGATACTGAGATTGTGATTCCGAATGAAATTGATGGAAAAGCAGTGACCAGCATAGGTGCTAGAGCTTTTTCGGGGTGTTGTTTTTCGGGTGAATTGATTTTGCCAGATGCATTGAAAAGTATAGGTTCTCATGCCTTTTCAGATTGTATATTCGATGGTAAATTATTATTGCCATCGGGGTTAGAGTCGATAGGCGATTGTGCATTTTTTTCTTGTGAATTCGAAGGTGAAATGAAATTTCCTGAAGGGTTAACAACAATCGGAGAGGGTGCCTTCTGTAATAGCTATGGTTTGACTCAATTGTATTTACCTCAAAGTGTAACGGCAATCGGACAGGAGGCTTTTCCTGAAAGTAGTGAAGATGTTATGGTTGTTGAACCAGGAAGTTATGCAGAAGAATATGCTAAGGAAAATGGCTTTTTATATAGGTATGAAAATCAATTGCAGGTAACAATTAAGAATCACTATGGTCATGTGGTAAATAAAATTTTTGTTAATCCTGGCACAACTATAAAAGAGCCGTCGCAATCAGAAATAAGAAAAGGATATACATTTTTAGGATTTTATAAAAAGGGCAGTTTATATGATTTTAGTCAGGCAATAACTGAAGATATTGTTTTGGTAGAGCGATGGAAATTAAATCCGGTGCAATCTCAAGAGATTCCTGCGGTAACAGGGAAGGTTGATAATGATTATCAAACAAATATGGTTGCTGGTGGTGAACTTGGCAATACACTGGATTCAAAGAAGACATTGTGGTCTTTTAATCAGGGGAAGACCGAAAAAGTTTCTGATTCTGTCGGTAAATATTTTTCTGATTTTGTATATGGAGATGATGAACAAAAAACGTATTGGGCTAACTATTTGGTTTTAAACGAAAAAGGCACATTAAGTTATTATAAAAAGGATTCTATTGCAGGGGCATATAAACAGGCATGGTCATTTGATGATGTAGTGGATTATACACAAGGAAGTTCTTATTGTTGGGATGGTCATAGCTATATTTTATTGCAAGCGGGAAAGATTGTAGATTCTTTATCGGGAAAAGTAGTATGTGAGAATGGTGCAAAGCTTTTAGCGGATGGATTATGTATTACAACAGATCAAAAACTCTTTAATCTTTCTACAGGTCAGATTATTCAGGATAATGTGCAGTATGCATGGTATGGATGGGTATCTCGTGATGTAGAAGAAATGGATGAAAAGGAGTGGCAGATACCGGATTCTGAACTAGATGAGGATGGAGGTTGTAGTTATAGTGAAAGGTGCCTCTTTGTATGGGGGACAGATTGTTCCATTTCGTATATTTTGTGCCGTCAGTATGAAAATGGTTATTATGATTCACATACTATTGTAACACTTCCGGATGTAGTAGGGATGATTGATGAAAATACAGGTGAAATTATTTCGGGAGCATCCCAATATGCAAAATGCAAAGACGGAACTATATGGGATTTAGCAGGATACTGCAAAATAAAAAGTGTTTCACAAGCGTCAACATGGAATGTACTTAGTACAAAATATGCATATAGAGATGGAGAGACAGTCTTTTATGGATTGAATGAAAATCATGAGTTGATGTATGTAAAGTGGAATGATGGAATTTTTGATTTAGAAAACATTGTATATTTCAAGAATGATGCTCTGGATTTGATAGAAAATACATGCGATGGCTGGTCAGTAGATCCAGTATATATTAATACCAATTATGAGGTATATAATATTGACTTAGACCGCGTGGTAGCGAAAAATATACGATATATAAACTGCTATGATGGTAATGAAATTATGTATATTACGAAAGAAAATGATTTGTATATTGCAAATTGTAATTATGATGAGGAAAGAGATATACGAGGTACAGTTACAGAGGATACATTTGCAAATTCATTAAAAATAATGGGTGATGTAAAAGCGATACAGGTACAGAAGGATTTTGCATTGATTACTCGCACAGATGGTTCGGTATGGAGTTATTCGCCAACGGGAGTGTATAAATTATTGGATGGGAAAATAGATACTTCCGCTGACACAAAAGGTGATAATAATACCCAGGATAAAAATGAGCCTTTAGTAGAGAATAATGGTAACGAGCAGAATTCACCAAAGGATATTGTCGTTAATAAAGTTCTAAATTTGAGCCAGAAAAAAATACAGAAGACACGTGTAACACTTACATGGGATACTCTGGCGGATGTAATGGGATACGAGATATATCGTCGGAACTATAATTCAGGAGATTATAAAAAAGTTGCAACAATTGACAGGGCGGTTACAAGTACATATACGGATAAGAATTTAAAAGAGGCTTCTTTGTATGAGTATAAGATAAGAGCTTATAAGAATGTTGATGGAAAAGTGTATTATAGTGAAGATTCCGAGAGCTTATTGGCAAATACAATGGTAAAAGGAACTGCTGTTTCAAAGGTTAAATCTACCAAGAAAAAACAGATAACTATTACGTGGAAAAAAGTAACAGGAATCAGTGGTTATGAACTGTACCGGGCAAGTAAAAAGAATGGTAAATTTACCAAGGTTGCAACAATATCTTCTAAGAAGACCAGTTACACGGATAAGAAAGGAAAAAGTAAGCAGAAATATTATTATAAAATCAGAACGTATAAAAAGGTTGGAAACAAGAAGATATACAGCAGTTATTCCAAGGAAAAATCAGTCAAAGTGAAATAACAGATGAAATTATGAAAATGAGTAATACAACAGGAGAAAATGGAATGTCAAATCAGGAAATAGATAAACAGAAAATTAAAAGGGAACACACAGTATTAGCCGGACAAATATTCATGGCAATCAGTGTATTTCTTTTTGGACTTTCCTACGATTTTTCAGTATTTCTGTTTGCAGTTGGATTACTCATTTTTCTGTTTATTCTTTTTAAGAAAAATAGAGGTATAAAAATTGTTATTGGTAAACCGTTGATAATGGTATTTCTTTTTTGTGGATGCAATCTATTGGCAGCATTTGTTGGAGTGGAGAGAGGGATTGGGATAATAGGATTTTTTCGAGTGTTGTTGGTATTATTGTGGATATTGGTGCTGATGCAGTATTCTTCGGAAGAGAAAAATGAAATACTGTTAGCAGTTCCTTATGCTGGTGTAGTAATGGTTTTGTTATGTATTTTGTGCTATCCGTTGCAAAGCACAAGAGAGTGGGTATTTCATGCAGGAAGAATGGGAGGTTTGTTTCAATATTCCAATACATTTGCACTATATCTTTTAATAGGCATTATTATCATATCCTATAAAAATCAAAATTTGAAAAGATACTATTTGATGATAGGAGTTCTGTTGTTTGGTATTTTATGGAGCGGAAGCAGAAGTGTTTTTATTTTTACTTTTATTGCAATGTTGTTTCTTGCATATCGTAACAAAAACAAGAGAATTCCATTAATTGTTATTTTATTATGTATAATAATGGTAGCATTATTGTATGTATATCTCACTGGTAATACAGACGCCTTTAGCCGTTTTACAACGATTTCAATAGATTCAAGCACATTTCTTGGAAGGATTTTGTATTGTATGGATGCGCTTCCTCTAATTTGGAAACATCCTTTGGGGTTAGGATATATGGGATACTATTTTTTGCAGCCTCAAATACAACACGGTGTTTATACAACCAGATATGTACATAATGACTGGATTCAAATAGGATTGGATGGTGGTATATTAGCTATTATTTTATTCTTTATACTTGTAATAGGGAATATCATTTTACAATGGAAGAAGAATGAACGAAATGTTTTTGTAATTGTTTTGGTGTCCATGCATATGCTTATGGATTTTGATCTTGAATTTGGTGCGATACTGGTAGTACTTTTTACTTGTATGGATTGGTATGGTAGAGAAAGGAAAATAACTTATTGCAAATGGTATTATGTTCCAGGTGTATGTATTTTGGCAGTGTATGGTTGGCTTTTATTGGCAACAGGATTTGATTATATAGGAAAAGAAGAACTTTCCTTAAAAATATATCCCTGGAATTCGGAAGTAGAAACAAAGGTTATGTTACAAAGTAAAACATCAGCAGAGGCGGAAGATTATGCTGACCATATTCTGACAGAAAATGAATATAGTTATGCAGCATACAACGTTAAGGCAGTTGCAGCAATGGATAGAGAAGAATATGCTGAAATGTTGAAATACAAGAGAAGAGCATTGGAAATTACCCGATATACGTTAGAGGAATATAAAGATTATGTTGTTATGTTGAAGATTGCTCTAGAAGCGTATGAACAACAAGGGGATTTTGAACAGAGTCAGGAATGTGTGAACAATTTATTGCAAGTTGAAGGGATGCTAAAGGCAGTGGAACAAAATACGAATCCGTTAGCGTATAGATTGGATGAAAAACCGGATCTAAAACTGCCGGAGGAGTATAGAGAGTATATTCAGTTATTTGATTAGGTAAACTGTACAGAATTTTATACTAAATCATTCAAGGAAAAGATAGTGTCATTTTGAGAGTATTGGTGTTTTCTAAGAATAGAAAACATTTGAATATAATAAAGAATATTATTGCCGATTATGAAAAGTTAATAAAGACAAATATTCAAATTTGATGCTGCTAAGATTAAAAATTTCTCTACGAAATTAGATAAAATTGAATATATGTTTTGGAAACGATATAAACATAACGACAACAATTATGGTTATTTTGGAATTGGTTTTATGGCTTCTGGTAAAGTAAGTGATATTAATTATCCTAATACATTTTTCTTTCGCCTGGATGATGATTATATTTATTACCAGAAAAGAGTGCTACCATACTCGATTATGAAGAAAGATAAAAATGGCAAACGAACTTTTGAAATATATTGGAATCAGGTTTGGCAGGGGCTTGAAAAAAATATGCATTATAAGAAATTAAAAAACACATTTGCACTGAGAAATGGAATGATTGATATTGTTGACAATTCAAGAGCTAATGAGGATTGTCGATGTGGTAAAAATTATGGTAAATTTTTCAAAAAAATAAATCAAGGATTCGCAAATCCTTGATTTTCCTTAATCGGGGCGACAGGATTTGAACCTGCGACCTCTTAGTCCCGAACCAAGCGCTCTACCAAGCTGAGCCACGCCCCGATACAACTCTATGAGTATATACCGAATACACAAAAATTGCAAGCGAAAAACAAAATAAAATGAAAAATTTTGCATAGAGGGGTACAATTATTATACCTTTTTCAAGTTGTATATATTTGAGAAAATTGTTATAATTAATAAACAAGTAAGGGGATATTTGTAAAGGGGTTGGTGGTAATGGATGTACGAAGTTGTAAAATGTGCAGAGCCCTTTATACATATGAAGGAGGTCTGTATAAATATTTGTGCCCTGCATGTTCTCGGAAAATGGAGGAGAAGTTTAAACAGGTGAAGGATTATATCCGGGAGAATCCAGGATGTAATACAGCAGAGGTATCAGCGTTTTGTGATGTATCTGTTCCACAGATTGAACGGTGGATTCGTGAGGAACGATTGTCATTCTCTTCGGAATCGCAAGTGGGTCTTCCATGTGAGAGATGTGGAACTATGATTAAATCCGGCAGATACTGTGAACGATGCAGAGTTGAGGTGATTCGGGATTTGACAGATGTGTACTCTGTGACAAAACCAGAAAAGAAGAAAAAGCGGGAAGATAACAAGATGCGGTATATTGGTGATGAGTAAGTAGTTGTCAATCATTACCGGTATTATTTTCTTATAACCTATGATAAAGTATATTTGTAACAAAGCTGTAACAATTTCTAAATTAAAATGTAACAAATAGGAGGCTATAAGAAATGAAGAAACAGACAATTTTGACAATGGCGATGGTGCTTGGTCTTGCAGGTAGTACTGCACTGCAGACAGAGGCAGCGCAGATATACCCGATTAATGGTAGTGGACAGACCAAAGGCTGTGTCATTGTAAATGGACAGATTTGTGATTTGTCGGGAACAAAAGACATTTTAAAGGATTTGTGTGATAAGCTGCAAAATGGAGGACTGACGAACTGTCCAACGATTACTTTGCCAGATTGCAATCTGCCAGGGGATATTGAACAGCCGGAAGATGCACAGCAGCCGGATGTACCTGAGGTAAATCAGCCGGATGTAGACGTTTCTGAACCGGAGGTGCCGGGTACTGATAACTCGGGAGAGGATACACAGGATGTGGAATTATCCTTTGCGAAGCAGGTCGCAAAGCTGGTGAATGAGGAACGTGCGAAGGCAGGTCTTCCTGCGTTGGAGTATGATACCGAGATTGCATCTGTAGCACTGGTACGTGCCAATGAGATTACAGCTTCTTTTTCTCATACCAGACCGGACGGCAGAAAATTCAGCACCGTTCTGACCGATAACGGGATTCGTTTTACCGGAGCAGGTGAAAATATTGCATGGGGTCAGAAATCACCGGAGCAGGTGATGGAAGCATGGATGAATAGTGATGGACATAGAGCAAACATTTTGGATGCCAATTTCAACAAAATCGGAGTTGGACACTATCAAGATGCGTCAGGAAGAAATTACTGGGTGCAGTTGTTTGTGAGAAACTAATATGAAAGAAAAGGGAAATGAAAGTCAATTTGATTTTCATTTCCCTTTTAAGGTTTCAAATTACTAAAACACATTCAAAGAGCGGAATAATTTTGTTGGTAAACACCCCCAAATGGAGTATACTATTAAAAACGTTACATCAGGTGTAAAATTACGGAGGATATAGGATTATGAATAAGGACATCATGAAGAAAGCAGCACCATTTCTCGTATTGATAGCAGGAATCCTGTGGGGGACCATGGGGATTTATGTAAGAAGACTGAACAACCTTGGTTTTACGACCATAGAGATTGTGGCAGTACGTTCGGTTGTTACTGCAGTATTGCTGCTGGTGGTTTTATTTTTCTATAACCGGGAACTGTTAAAAATCCGTATCAAAGACATCTGGTGTTTTGTGGGAACGGGAATTTTCAGCATTGTATTCTTTAATTATTGTTATTTTAAGGCAATAACCATGACTTCTTTATCGGTGGCGGCGGTTTTGCTCTACACTGCACCAGCCATTGTTATGGTGCTGTCCGCATTTCTTTTTCATGAAAAGATAACTTTGGTAAAAGTGATTTCTTTGATTGCCACCTTTGCCGGCTGTGTCTTTGTAACCGGGTTAGTGGGTGATGCGGGAAGCTTAAGCGTCAATGGAGTGCTGGCGGGGCTTGGAGCAGGACTTGGTTATGCGTTGTATTCTATCTTTAGCCGCTATGCATTGGAGCGGGGATACCACAGTCTTACTATTTCCTTTTATACATTTTTATTTGCATCGGTGGGTGCGCTTCCATTGGCGGATGTATCCATCATATATAAAGCCTGTGAACAGGACTTTGGAATGCTTGGATTCTATCTGATCTTTGGATTGGTGAGTACCGTTATTCCGTACATTACATATACCCTTGGTCTTACTGCCATGGAAAACAGCAAGGCATCCATTATCGCTTCGGTGGAGCCTGTGGCGGCGACGGTATTGGGGATTTTAGTATTCCATGAAAATATGACGATTAGCAATCTAATTGGAATTGTGCTGGTGATAGGGGCAATTGTGGTATGTAATGTGGAGGGTAAGGGAAAATGATGATTCCCAAACCAGAATTGGTGAAAATGTAAAACTCAATTGTACACTTTGTACAATATGCTGACAAAACGTAAAAAATCTTTGCAATCCTTATACAATTATTATATAGTAGAATGCAGTATGTAGGTGTATCAACTTGTAACGTATTAGGAGGGTATAATGAAGAAAAAAGGGTTGAAACAGAGAATTTTTAGTGCGTTTCTTGCCGGCACATTGGCGGCAGCATCATTTTATATGGTTCCACCAATGGAAGCATATGCGGAAAAGGGAGAAGGAACAGTTTATGCAAAACGTTCTTTTGACAGCAACTATGATGCGCAATACGCTTATACCGGAGATGACTTAGGATGTACCTATACACCACAAAAGACAACATTTAAGGTATGGACACCGGAAGCTACATCTGTCGTTTTATGCAGATATGAAAAGGGAAATGGCGGCAGTGTGATAGAAGAAGTACCTATGACAAAAGGTGATAAAGGGGTATGGAGTGTTACAATCAATAAGGATATTGTTAATACATATTATACTTATAAAGTAACTGTGAATGGGAAGCCAAAAGAAGCTGTGGATATTTATGCCAAAGCCGCTGGTGTAAATGGTGACAGGGCAATGGTAGTGGATTTGGACAGTACCGACCCGGAAAACTGGGATACTAACTATCAAAGAGAGAAGACAAATTTAAGCGATATTATTGTCTGGGAAGTGCATGTCCGGGATTTTTCCATTGATGTAAGTTCCGGTGTTTCCGAGCAGAATCGTGGTAAATATAAAGCCTTTACAGAACATACCACTGTGAATGGGGCAGGAAAAGTAGCATCCTGTGTGGATTATTTAAAGGAACTTGGAGTAACACATGTCCAGATTCTTCCGATGTATGACTATGCCTCTGTGGATGAGACAAATGTCAGCACAAGTCTTTCAAGCAACTATAACTGGGGATATGACCCGGAAAATTATAATGTGCCGGAGGGCTCATATTCCAGCAATCCATATGATGGTAATGTGCGTATCACTGAGAAGAAAGAGATGATTCAGGCATTACATGATGCGGGAATCAAAGTTATCATGGATGTGGTTTACAATCATACATATGATACGGCAGATTCGAATTTTAATAAAATTATGCCGGATTACTATTATAAGCTGAACAGCGATTTATCCTATAATAATCAGTCCGGTTGCGGAAATGCTACCAGAAGCGAAAGTGCCATGTACCGCAAATTTATGATAGATTCGGTTTCTTATTGGGCAGAAGAATATAATCTGGATGGTTTTCGCTTTGACCTGATGGGAATTCATGATGTAACCACCATGAATCAGATTCGGAAGACACTGGATGATAAATTTGGAGAAGACACCATTGTTCTTTATGGAGAAGGCTGGACCGGAGATGGTAAATATGATTCGAACAGTGCACATAAAGCAAATGAAGCAAAGTTAGATGACGGAATCGGTTATTTTAATGACCAGATTCGGGACGCACTCAAAGGTGACCACAAGTTTAATAAAACCATCGGTTTAGTGCAGACCAATTACTTTAGTGGAAGCTATCTGGAACCGGGACAAAAGTGGCCAAACAACGTGTTTGGTGGAATTATGGGCTCTGTTGGAAAAACAGAAGGTGAATGGGGAATGTGGCGTCCATTCTGGTCCAAATCTTCTAACTGTAGTTTAAGTTATGTCTCTGCCCACGATAACCTGACCCTTTGGGATAAGCTGACGGAGGGGCTGGGAAATAATTATTCTTCAACAGATGAGCGGATGATTAAGATGAACAAGATGGCAGGAAGTGTGGTGCTTTCCTCCAAAGGCGGCGTATTCATGCAGGCGGGAGAAGAATTTGCCAGAACAAAAAATGGAGATGAGAATAGTTATTCGTCTCCGGACTCTGTGAATAAGATTGACTGGAACAGAGTGAATACCTATTCAAGTATCCAGAAGTATTATCAGGGTATGATTCGTATTCGTAAGGCATTTTCCGGTTTCCGTTCCATAACAACAAGAAGTGGGGATAACTGGAATCCAAACAATAACAATCTGACATGGATTAACAAGGATGAAAATGGATTAACCGGATTTTATGAAACCAACAATGTGGCAGGGGAATGGAGCCGGATTGCCGTGTTAATTAATAATGCGACATCGGACAAAACCGTTAATTTATCTGGCTCAAATAACTGGGTTATCATAGCAGATGGTAATACAGCAGGTTTGGAAAAGCTGAAAGAAACAGGTACTAATGTAACTGTACCTGGAAAATCAGTAGTGGTGGCAGTACCGAAGGAAACTTTTGAAGCTTGTGAGGTTTCAGAAAACAAAGCACCGGTTATTAATGTGAATAGTTCATTTGAGGTGGTAGCGGGAGAAAGCTTATCGTTCACTGCTGAGGTTTCAGACCCAGATGGCGATGCTGTGACACTGACTGCCAGTGGAGTACCAACAGGAGCCAGCTTTAACACCGCCACTGGAGTATTCCAGTGGACTAAGACAGTGGCAGGCACGTATTCGGTTACTTTGACAGCCAGTGATGGAAAGAAGTCGACACCAAAGACCGTTACCATTACTGTAACCGAGAAGACAGCAGCTCTTAAGAGTCTGGTAACAGAGATTAATCAAAAGGGTTATCAAAAGGCGGATTTTACAGAGGACGTCTGGAAACCATTTGATACTGCACTTACGGCAGCACAGCAGATAATTAACAGTGGGGAAACGGAAGATACAAAGATAGCAAATGCTCTTAGCCAGTTAAAGAGTGCTTATGAGAATGTAAAAAAAGAGGCTTTGGCAAGAGAAGAGTTAGAAAATACTCTGAGTGCGGCTAAGACGAGAATGGCTGCCGCAAAAAAGGATTCGGCAAATTATGATGCGGCTGCAATTGAAGATTTACAGACTGTGATTACAAAAGCATCAGAGGTTATGGAGACACCTTGCGTAGCAGAGGATTACGTAAGTGAAACAGAAGACTTAGAAGATGCCATGAAAGCATGTGTATCGTTGAAAAAGAATCCTGTCATTCGTGTGAAAGCGGATGGCTGGAGCAGCCCTGCTGTCTATGTATGGAAGGGAACAGGAACTGCTGCAGAAGAACTGGCAGGAAAGTGGCCGGGAACAAAGCTGAGCAAAAAGGATGCAGAAGGCTGGTATGTGTATGAGCTGCCGGAAGGAACTACCGGTTATTCCCTGATTGTAAATGACGGTGCAGCAAACACGGCAACACAGACAGCAGATATAACAGGAATCACAGCCAGTGTAGATGTTACGGTGACTTCATTTACCGGAAAGACCTGTGCTGCCACAAAGCAGGAGTATGCAGCAGGAAGCGGTGAAGTTATGGTTGATAAGACCAGATTATCCACTGTGATGAATAAGGCAGAGAACGTAATAAAAGGAAATCCAGATAGTACAGGAGTTACAGTACTTACTGCTTCTTATAATTCAGCAAAAGCTGTTTATGAAAAGGCAGCTGCAACTCAGGTAGAGGTAAATCAGACAGTCAGAGATTTGAAGGAAAAGATAAAAGCGGTTGGAAACGTAATCGTATGTCAGCATACCAATACTGTGGTACATGGCGAGAAAGAAGCAACTTGTACAGAACCGGGATATACGGGAGATGTTTATTGCTCAGATTGTAATAAGCCGGTGCAGAATGGGGAAACCATACCGGCAAAAGGCCATCAATGGGATGATGGAGTAGATCAGGGGAATGGCTACGTAAAATATACATGTAAGGTATGTCCCGAAACGCAGGTAACACGTGAAGATGGTTCTTTTGACGTGGAGATAAAAGCAAAACAATATGTATATGATGGAAAAGAAAAGAAACCGGAAGTGATTGCGACAGATGGGGATACTGTTTTAAATGAGAATACAGATTATACGGTAATCTATCAGAATAACACCAATGCAGGAACTGCAACTGTAATTGTTACAGGAAAAGGAAATTATAAGGGAACGCATAAGGAGAATTTTACAATTGAAAAGGCGGAAGTTCCGTTGAATCAACCGGTGGATATGAATGTATCAGCCGAGAATGAAACACTTTCTGATGTGGAGCTTCCACCAGATTGGAAATGGTCAGATGCGGATAAGGATAAAGCGATTGAAAAAGAGTCAACGATTACAGTAACTGCTGTTTACGAAGGTGCAGATAAAGCTAATTATAAAACACTGTCTGTGGAAATTAAGGTAACAGGGATTGCTTGTACACATGAGGACAAATCGAAATTGGAAATCCGAAATAAAGTAGAAGCAACCTGTACAGACGATGGATATACGGGAGACACTTTCTGTATAAACTGTCAGACCTATGCTCGCCACGGTGAAATCGTAAATGCTGCTGGACATCAGTGGAAAGAAGAGTATACGACGGACCAGGTGGCAACCTGTACGGAAAGTGGAAGGAAATCCATTCACTGCAGCAAATGTGATGCAATAAAAGAGGGAAGTACAGAAATCATTATTGCACTAGGACACACTGGTGGGGCTGCAACATGCAGTGAGAAAGCAATATGCGGCAGATGCCGGAAAGAATACGGCAATTATGATAAAACCAGGCATATACATACAGAACTTCGGAATAAGGAAGAAGCAACTGTTGAAAAAGAGGGATATACAGGAGATACATATTGCCAGGATTGTGATACGCTTCTGACAAAGGGTGAAAAAATACCTAAGGATTCCTCATCAACTACAACCGGGGATAAAAAGCCAGGGGATTCCTCACCGGCAACTGGGGACGATAAACCTGCAGATTCCCAACAGTCTGCGAAATTGCCATCTACAGGGACAAAACTGACAGACGGGACATCCGGTGCAGTGTATGAAGTGACGATGGCAAATCAGGCAGAAAGGACTGTGACCTATTTAAAACCAGTGGATGCTGAGGAGAAAAATATTACGGTTCCGGCAACAATGACAATGGACGGTGCTACATATAAGGTAACCGTTGTTGCAGAAAATGCATTTAAGAACAATAAGAAAATTGAGAAAGTTATAATTGGAAAAAATGTAACGGATATTGAAGAAAAGGCATTCTATGGATGTTCAAACTTGAAAAATGTATCTCTTGGAAATGATGTTAACGTAATTGGAGAGAGCGCATTTAGCGGATGTAAAAATCTCAATAAAGTGTCTTTAAACAAAAATTTGATAGTTATTGATGATAAGGCATTTTATAGATGTACGAAATTATCTGGCGTTACAATACCTTCCAAGGTGAAGGCAATTGGTGAAGATGCATTTTATGGCTCTAAAAATTTGAAAAAGATAACAATCAAGACAACGAAGCTGACAAATAAAAATGTTGGAAAAAAGGCATTTAAAGGAATTTCTTCTAAGGCGGTTATCAAAGTCCCGAAGAATAAAGCAGCAGCCTATAAGAAACTTTTACAGTCAAAGGGAATCAGCCCAAAGGTAAAGATAAAAAAATAATATAATGAAGGCTTTGAAGAGGATAATCATGAGATATTATATTGCAGACCCTCATTTTTACCATGCTGCCTTGAATACAGCGATGGATAAGCGGGGCTTTGAAAATGTGGAAGCGATGAATGAATATATGATTCGCAAATGGAATGAAAAAGTAAGGAAGAATGACGAAGTGGTGATTCTTGGTGATTTGTCATGGGGGAAAGCGGCGCAGACAAATGAGTTGCTGGAACAATTGAATGGACAACTTTTTCTGATCCAGGGGAATCATGATTATTATCTTAGTGATAAGAGATTTAACCGTGACAGGTTTGTATGGATTAGACCCTATGCGGAGATTCATGATAATCGTAGGAAGGTTATTTTAAGCCATTATCCCATTATGTGCTATAACGGGCAGTATCATATGAATAAAAAGGGGAATCCGGATGTTTATATGCTGCATGGCCATGTACATGATACTCATGACCAGAGGCTGTTAGAACAGTTTCGTGACATTGCAGAAAACTATGTGATTGAGGGGATAGATGGCGGACAGCGGAAAATCCCGTGTAACCTGATTAATTGTTTTTGCATGTATTCTGATTACGAACCATTAACGTTGGATGAGTGGATACAAAAGGATGCAGAAAGGCGAAAGATCAGAAGCAGTTTTTGATTTGTTTATGGAAAAAAAGTCCATTTTATAGGTATAAAATGGTAATGTTTATGTAAAAAATATACAAAATGCCTTCTTGAAAATGACTAAATGCGACAAAATACTGTAAAATAGACAATACCGGTTGGTGGAACTGCCAAAAATTTGATTTGCAAATCTATAGATATAGTATTTTAGAAAGTAATGTGCTATAGTGTCTAAAGATTGTTAGGAAATGCCCTTAAATATGAGGAATAAATTTTATATTTCATACTATATTTTAAGAGCGGGGATACAATCAGGGGAATACATTAGTATAAAGGAGGAAAAAGAATGAACTATGTATCAAAAGCAAAGCGTATTCTTGCATGGGTTCTTGTATTTGCAGTATCATTAACAACTGTATTTACAAATGGAATCACAGCAGAGGCGGCGTCTAAGAAGGTTGTTAAGACACTTTCTGGTGTGCCATCTAAAAAGACACTTACAGAAGGCAAATCGACAACAATTAAGGCAAAGGTTACTGCAACTAAGAGTGTTGCAAAGGGTGATTTGCAGGTATCTGTAAAATCAAGCAATAAAGCTATTGCAACTGTAAGGGTTTCCAAGAAGCCTACTAAGAAAGCTAAAACTGGTACCAACCAGATTGTTGTAACAGGTAAGAAGGCTGGTACAGCGACAATTACTGTAACAACTAGGGCAACTAATAAGAAGAATAAGAAGATTTCAAAGAAAACTAAGGTTACAGTTGTTAAACCAACAGTACCAACTACAACTGAGGCAACTACAACCCAGGCAACTACAACTGAGGCAACAACCGAGGCAACAACAGCGACAACAACAGAGGTGCCAAAAGTTGAACCTAAGAAAGTAACAAAGATTAGTAGTATTAATGACAAAACAGGAGAGATTGTACTTACTTTTGATGGTAACGTGACAGAGAGCGAATTAAAGTCTACTACTCTTACTGTAACTGCAGAGGATGGAACAGAAATTAAAGCTGCATTTAAGGAAGTAAGTGAAGAAGGTAATACTGCAACATATACAGTTGATTTAAGTAAGGTTGAAACTGGTGAGTACAAGGTTGCTTCTGATAATACTGATATAATTGTTATTACAAAAGAAATCGGAAGCACATCTGCTAAGATTCAGATTACTGGAAGTTCAGTAAAAGGCTTGGTGTACTATCGTGAAAATGGAATCATTGCTGTGTCAAATGCTAAGGTAACAGTTGGTGGTAAGACTGTTAAGACGAATGAAGATGGTTTTTATGAGATAAAAGCTAATGCTCAACAGAATGGTCAGGTTAGTGTAAAAGCGGATGGATTCTTTGATGCAATTAAAGAAAACATTGATATCGTTGATAATAAAGCATCTGCATATAATTTTGAGATGGAGCCATATGATATTTCTCAAATATACATATACGGAACTGTTACCAATGCAGGTGAGAATGAAAAAGTGGTAAGTGGTGCAACAGTTACATTGTATGAGGGTCAAGAAGTAAAAGCTCAGACAAAGACGGATAGAAATGGTTGTTATGCATTTAAAAATGAATATGCAGACATTTCTAATTTCAGTGTGGATTCAAACTCAATAGTTGAATTCCCATTAGGTGAATACATTGTAAAGGATAAAGATTATACAATTAAAGTCGAAAAGGATTTGACTCCAAGTAATTTGACAGATGTTTATGAATCTAAGACGACAGAAAAGATTGAACTTGGTTCTGTAAAGAATGTAAATGTGAATGTCTCTTTGGCTAAAGTAAAGGCTATGGGTGAGATTACCCTAAATTTAAATTGGGAAGAAAATGCTGTAAACAAGGCAAAATCTAAGAAAGTATCTGTAACATTTATGAATACGGATGGTTCTACAGTACTTAAAGAGGGAATCATTGATTTAACAGGGTATATTAAAGATAACAATACTGAAATGAATAACGGATATAAGTTAGCTGATAATGATTATTTTGGTACAGGTTCTAATAATCTTCATCCAACGCTTCCGGCAGGTACATACTATCTTGTTATTAAGGATTTGGGGGCGAATGGTAAACAGCAAAATGCAACTGAAGTAATTGCTGTTAACCTTGCTGAAGGAGGAAGCACTATAGCTGCTACCGAGATTGAAAAGGCAGTTTCCAGAACCATTAGTTATAATGTTGCACTTTCTGATGCATATAAGGATAAATCTTATACAATGCAGAATGAGGCGGGTGACTTAAAGACAGTTACTGATAATAAGGGTACTGTTGGTGAGACAATTAACGTTAAAACAAAGGTTTATCAGAAAGTTTCTAATGTAGATGTATTGATTGATACCATTGATAACACAACACTAAGTACAGAGGGAAAAGGAGATAAGCAATATCCTGCTTATAGCGCTACTAAGGAAAAAAATAATCTTGCAGTAAATAAAGATTATGTTGTTGAAACGATTAAGTCAAATTTAGTAAGTGGTAAGACTTCCAATACAACAAAGAATAACGAAGATGGTTGGAATATTAATCTTAAGGGTGCAGCTAATGTTATTAATGTGAAAGTTAAAAATGAAGCTTGTTTCAAAGATGAATATACGACAAACAAAATTGCAAAAGATGAAGTTGTAAAAGTAAATGCAGTTATGGTAAAATCTGCAAGTCAAACAGCAACCGTACAAGTAAATAAAAAGTATAGGTTGTCTGATTTATATACAAGAGGAATTTCTTTTATTGCTGACGGCATTGATAACACTGCCTTTTGTGGATTGACACCAGGAGAGTATACAGTTACTTTGGATATTGAAGGATATAAACTTTCAACAAAGAGTGAAGAGCAGGATGAACAAGAGGTTGTTATTGATTTAGAGGATGCAGCATTAATTTCTGAAGCAAAATATGAGAAAGTATATCCTACTACAGTAAAGGGTGTTATTGCATATAAAACAATGGCAGATAATGTTGCAACATTAACAGCTGATGGTGTTGCTATATTATATAATGCAGAGAAGACAAGAATTGTAGCTGCATCAAAGTGGAAAAAGGTAAATGGTCAGATTACATACTCTTTAGAAGATGGTAAAGATGGTACATTTGGTGCAGGAGATTATGTACTGGTTATTCGAGGTAAAGGCATTGATACACAAGTCAAAAATGTCAATATTTCTGCTTCAAATATCATAGTACAGAACCAGAATTTTGACCAGCTTGCAGTGGGTGGAAATTCCAATATTAAGTCTTCTGTGCAGACGGATAAGACTTCTGGTTTAGGCGAGAATGCATCAGTAGTTGCTTATGATGAATATTATATTAATCCGTTAGATGATGCAGTAGATGACTTTGCTGCTCGTACATTACTTTATAATTCGAACTATGATGGAGCATATGCATTAACCTTTGATCAGACTACAGAAACTGAGTGGGGAGTGCAGAATATTTCATCTGGCAAGTATAATGTAGAGATTGTTTCTGATACTACTGTACCAGAAATAAAGCAGATCACAGTAGATGGAACATATAGCACGAAAATGATTGTTCAGTTGAAAAATTTTGATGATTTAATCAAGATTAGATTACATTTAACTAATTATAATAATAATTACGAAGATGGTCAGGTTGATTATATCGTGGCTTCCAGCACAGATGGAACTGTAAAGAACGAAGGAGTATTTATAAGAAGTACCAAGAGCAATGATGAGGGTTATTTCTATGTTCCTCGAAACAAAGTATATACTATCTATGTATATTCAAATGACACTTTAGTTGCTGAGTATAATGTAACAGCACAATCTTCAGAAAATGAAGATATATATGTTCCTTGTAAAATGATTAAATAGTATTAAAGTGTCTTAAGTATTACGTTGAAGATTAAGTAATGTATATCTCATAAAAGAATGGTGTTGTGAGGTATGGCTGGATTAATATGGTAATACAGAGTAAAGGCTGTCACCTTAGATAGGGTGACGGCCTTTTTTTGCATGTCATTTGCATGCTATAATGGGTGAAATAACTAGATAAACAGAATATTGGACGAACAGATGCCAAACAATGTGGAACGGCAAAAAGTAAAATCTTGTGAAAAAAGTAATTCTATAGTATAATATTACCATTAATAAAGAGAACGTGAATCAAAAATGTGGATTGGAGGGGTGACCATGAAACTGAGAGCAAAGGTTACATTTATGGGAATTATGTGTGCGGCAGTTGCAATTGTGATGAATCTCATCATTTCTTTGCCAAGGGCACAGGTGTTGATTACGGACAGTGTATCGAATAATATGTTGAATCTGGCAAAAGCATATGGAAAGATGGTGGAGATTCGTATCCAGCAGAATGGTAATTCCATGATTTTACAGGAAGAATTACAGGAATTATTTCAAGGTGTAAAGGTGGATGGCGTGGATTCCTGTTATCCATATTTTGTAAGCTCAAGTAATAAAGTGTTATATCATCCGGATGAAAGTATGATTGGAACGGATAATGCGAATGAGACTGCAGTTCAGATTGTAAATGAGGTAAATAGTGGTCTGAATCCGGATATTGAGCCGAAAGTGGTAGAATACAATGACAATGGAAAAGAGATGATGATGGGTTATTACGTACTTGACAGTATAGGAAGTATTGTAATGATTATCGCAGAGAAGCAGGATGCTGCCAGTATGGCATCCGCACTGGTAAAGACAAATATGGCGGCTGCGTTGATTGCGATTGTTGTAGCATTAGTAGTATCTCTTGTTTTTGCCGGTTTGATTTCAAAACCATTGAAGCGTGTGAATAAGGTGATTGGACAATGTGCATCATTGGATTTTACAAGCCAGAATGAATTGAAAAAGAGTATGAATCAAAAGGATGAGATTGGGGACATGAGTCGTGCAATGGAACAGATGCGTCAGGTATTAATTGGCATGGTGGAGAAGATGTCATCGGTGTCAGGTGACTTGGTGACAGATGCAGATCATTTGGGTGAGATGGTAGAAGTATTAGAGAATCATTCTGAGAAGAACAGTCAGACGGCTTCCGCACTTTCTGATTTAATGAGGTGCAATCAGGAGAGCGCGCGGCAAATTGACAACAATGTAGGTGGAATTAATGAGAACGTACAGGAAATTAATGGTCAGACTCAAAAAGGTGTAGAAGCTGTCTGCAAGGTTATACATAACGCAGAAGCGATGAAGGCAAGTACCGAGGTAGCCAGTCGAAAGACAACGCAGATGTATCAGACTTTGAAAGAAGAATCTCAGGCTATTATGGAGCGTTCAAAAGAGATTGACCGAATCAATGAGCTGACTACAGGTATCGTGGCGATAACAGACCAGACAGAGTTATTAGCTTTGAATGCTTCGATTGAAGCAGCCCGTGCAGGAGAGCAGGGAAAGGGTTTTGCAGTAGTTGCAGGAGAAATCAGCAACCTGGCTCAGCAGTCCAATGGACTGGCATCCAGTATCATGGATACAACCGAGCATATTCGTAGTGTTACCAAAGATGCGCTTCTGTGTATGGAGAAGACTGTGGAGTTTTTGCAGGGTACCATTATAAAGGACTATGAGAATTTTCTGGAAACCAGTAGAGTTTATTTAGAGGATTCAAAAGAAATAGAAAACAATATGACAAAAATCAGTGCCTCCGTAGATTTACTTCATTCCATGACAGAAGAGATTAAGGGAGGAATTGATGAGATATCCGAAAGTATTAATGATAGTACAAGAGGTATTTCGGATGTTGAGGATCAGTCAAGACATTTGCTGGAAATGGTTACCAAGGTATATAAACTTGCTGACCAGACAAAGGCAAGCTCAGATGATCTTAGTCAGGTAGTAGATCAGTTTGTAATCTGATGATATCAGTGAGGGTCAAAGGTATTTGACCCTCGTGTTATAATATATCTAACATGGGAAGTGTACAAATGAACTCAAAGAATAATAAAAAAAAGCTGCATATTGTAAAACTGAAAAAGGTTTTGGACCAATATTGGGCGGTTATTATTCTTCTGTCAGGTTTCTTTGTGGCAACCATTATAGGATTAATTGTGTTTACCCAGATTCAGACAAGAGAGAACGAGGGTAGCGAAATACAGTACAAAAGACATTATATGTTTGTGAATCAGACGGGGAATTCTTTTATATCAGACAGGATATATGAAGAGGCGAGAACATATGGAAAGCAAAAAGGAGTTTACGTAGAACAACTGGGTAATTATGCACAAGCGGATTATGGGCTTGTAGATTACCTGAAGATGGCGATGGCAATGAAGGTGGATGGTATCATTTTAGAGGGAGCAGACGAAGATGATGTCAGAATGGCCGTTAACCAGGCTTCAGAACAGGGGATTCCGGTTGTTACCATTTTGTCTGATTGTACCGGCAGCAGACGGAAGAGTTTCATTGAATTAGGGGATTATGATCTGGGAAGGGAGTATGGTCGTCAGATTATCAATATAACGGAGAAGAGAAATCCTAAAGTTGTTCTTTTGATAAATGAGACTGCGAAAGGGAATGTAGGTGAGATAAGGTCGGGAATTCAGGAGACTTTGGAAAATGAGGGCAATCATTTACAGGTGAGTTTTCGGACGGAACGCTTAGGCGACGGAGCGCAATCTGAAATCTCTGATAAAATCAAAGAAATTCTGCTGGATGAGGGGGAGCGACCTGATATTTTGCTTTGCATGGATGAACAGGATACGAAAACTGTATATCAGTTTTTGATTGATTATGATTTGGAAGGAAAGGTACAGATTATTGGTTCCTGTGTGTCTGAATCTTTGATTAAAGCTGTTCGTGATGGAGGAATTGCCGCACTGATTGATGTGGATACGAAGCAGGCAGGCATGCTTTGCGTAGATGCCCTGAATTACTACATTGAGAATGAAAGTGTAAATGATTACATTATAGTAGATGATATGGTCATTACAAAAGAAAATGTAGAGAGGTATATAGAAGATGAATAAAAGAAGGTGGACATTTCAAAATCAGGCATTGTGTATCTTTTTATTCACTTTTTCTGTGTTGTTTCTTGTTAATCTATATATTTACAGCAATATGAATACTATCATTGAAAATGTGGATAAGACTTATGTAGGTAACAAAAATTTAATGGAACTTCGGGAGAATCTGGATGAGATTCAATCCTGTGTAACGGAATACCTCAATACCAGGAGTGAAGATGCCTTGAACCAGTTTTATAAAAGGGAAGAAGAATATAAAGAACTTCTAAAAACGTTGAATTCAGATGTTGTGGATTCGGAGAATCTGATTATGGAGAAGAATATTCGAAATATGTCGGAGAGCTATCTGATCATTGTTAACAGGGCATTGATTGCAAAACCTGGAAGAGATATTGAAGGGTATATGACGTATAATGAGCAAGCAAGTGAATTGTTTGATTATCTGGTTACATGCATTAATAATCTGAATAGTACATTGTTTCGAAATAATTCCGATACGTATGCTCAACTGCTGGATTCTGTTCATTTTACGGAGATGATGTACAGCATCATTCTTATGGTGACCGGTTTTTTGAATGTCTGCCTGATTATTGTATTGATTAGAAGAATGACAAAGCCATTGAAAGAGCTGGCGGAAACTGCAAAAGAGGTTGGTAAAGGGAATCTTGAGGTGCAGTTGATTGAAAGTAATAATCAAACAGAGATAGGAATTGTAATCCGGGCTTTTAACCAGATGGTCCGCAGTCTGAAAGAATATATTGAGAAACTGCGGCAGAGTGTTGAGGCAGAAAGTGCCCTGAGGGAAAATGCGATTCGAATGGAAGCCTATTTAAAGGATGCCCAGTTAAAATATCTGCAGGCACAGATTAATCCTCATTTTTTGTTTAATACATTAAATGCAGGTGCGCAGCTGGCGATGTTGGAGGATGCAGACAAGACTTACCGCTATATACATAAGGTGGCGGATTTTTTTCGCTTTATGGTAAAGAAAAATGATGCATTATCCACTATTCAGGAGGAAATTGAGCTGGTGGACAATTATATCTATATCTTAAATGTACGTTATGCAGGAGAGATTCACTATGATAAACAGGTGGAAAAAGAATTGTTAAATATCAGTGTTCCAAGTATGATTTTACAGCCTATTGTTGAAAACTGTATCAAACACGGATTGCATGATATTGGATGGGAAAAAAGAATTAAATTATCAGTAGTAAAGGAATCAGATTATGTGGTTGTATCTGTTATAGACAATGGAATCGGCATGACGAAAAAACAGATTGAAACCATTCTAAATAATACAGAATTGGAAAAGCCGGATGGCGAGGCAGCAAGGGGAATTGGATTGGATAATGTGATTACGAGGCTTCGTACATTTTATAATTGCGAAAATGTAGTAGAAATTACAAGTGTAGGTAAGGATATGGGAACAGAAGTTGCAATCTATATTCCGGCAGCACAGAAGGAGAACGACAATGTATAAGATTATGATAGCAGATGACGAAAGTATTGTGATTGATGCATTAAAATTTATTATCGAACGGAATTTTCAAGATGAATGTATCATCGAATCTGCAAAAACCGGTAGAAAAGTAATTGAATTGGCGGAGTATTTTCGTCCGGATATCGTTTTTATGGATATTCAGATGCCGGGAATTAATGGTATAGAAGCAATGCGGGAAATTCGTAAGAATAATCCTCATATCATTTTTATTGTAGTAAGTGCTTATGTAAAATTTGATTATGCAAAGGATGCAATTGGAATTGGAGTATTAGATTATATCAACAAACCGATAGAGAAGGATGTGATTGTGAAAACACTGCAGACTGCAATGAAGCAGGTTGATGAAGCAAAGCAGCGACGCAGTGTGGATTTGGCAAATAAAGAAAAATTAGAGATTGTAACGCCGATTATTGAAAATGGATTTATCTATTCTCTGCTTTATCAGAACAACGGAAAAGAAGAAGTGGATAATTTCCGGACACTTCTTAGCATCGAGGAAGAGGCTGGATATCTAATGTCGTTACAGTTTGGAGAACTGTCAGATAAAGAACAGATGGAGAATGTGATTGGAACCAGTGTTCGTCTTCAAAAAGAGTATACCAGAATGAAAGATGTCATGAAGTCCTTTTTTCACTGCTGTGTAGGGGCGATGATGGGAAATATGATTCTTGCCTTTGTACCATGTGATATTCCAACTCAGGATGAGGAATATGAGATGCGTATCGCTACCATCGAGAATGGAAGAAAGATGGTACGGGAGCTTCGTCAGACCTTTGATGCGAAGTTTCGGTTGGGAATTGGTGGTATTCATGAGATTTACGGTCTGTCAGAATCCTATAATGAAGCAATGCGTTCCTTGGCATATAACAGTTCCGATTCCGTCGTTCATGTAAATGACCTTCCAATTCTTTGCAATTATGAAGAAGATTATCCGATTGAAACAGAGACCCTGTTATTCAAAAATATTGAGACCGGTAATCTTAGTAAATCCATTTATTACGCTAAAAGTTTTTTTGACTGGATGGTGGAAAGTCATGGCCAAAATGTTATGGATATCAAATTAAAGGTATTGGAATTTGTTTTAAAGGCAGAAAATATTGGATTTGAAAGTGGGGGAATGGTATATCGCTTTAATATGAGAAGTGAATATCTGCAGACCATTATGGAGATGCAAAGCTACCAGCAGTTATATGAATGGTTTGAGGCAAAAATCAGCCAGGTATGCCGCAATATTTTAACGAAAAAAGAAGAAAGTACGGTGGACATTGTAAAGAAAGCACAGCTTTATATTGAACAGAATTATTCAAAAGATATTGTGTTGGATGAAGTTTCAAAGGAACTGCAAATTAGTCCATATTATTTGAGTAAGCTTTTTAAAAAGAAAACCGGAAATACATTTATTGAGTATCTTACAAGTGTGAGAATTGAAAGAGCAAAAGAATTATTGCGCAATTCTTCTAAAAGTATGAAAGAAATCTGTATGGAGGTAGGGTATTCAGATGCCAATTATTTCAGCCGTACCTTTAAGAAAAATGTTGGAGTGTCACCAACGGAATATAAAGAAGAAAAATAGCAAAAAGAATCTGCACAGATAGCATTTTTTTGGCTAGGACAACATGAAAACAAATATGTGCTAATACCTGATAAAAGACCGGAGTGAAATACAAAAATTCACAGTAAGTGACAAGTTAATACAGACAGTTAGATGATATAATGACCTTGATGAAAAAAATCACTATAAAATTTTTTTATGGAGGTAGGGCGTATGAAGAAAAAGTTATTAGGTTTTTTAATGGCAGCCGTAATGGTTGTAGGTATGGTAACTGGTTGTGGCGGTGGAAGTACCACATCTACTGAAAGCGCTGGAGGAGCGGATGATAGTAGCAGCGCAAAAGTAGAAGATACCAGTGGAGATGGCGGAGATATTCAGGTAGGTATTGTATTACCGACAAAGGATGAGCCAAGATGGTTACAGGATCAGAAACAGTTTGAGCAGATTCTTGGTGATGCAGGATTTACCAATCAGGTATTATTCAGCCAGGGCTCTTCCGCAACAGAGAAAACAAATGTAGAGACATTAATTTCAAAAGGAATCAAAGTACTTATTATTTGTGCACAGGATGGTGCAGCAGCATCTGCAGCAGTAGAAGAAGCAAGAGATGCAGGTGTTAAGGTAATCGCATATGACCGTTTGATTACAGGAACCGATGCAGTTGATTATTATGTAACATTTGATAGTTTTGCAGTAGGTGAGGCACAGGGTCAGTACCTGATTGACAATGCACCGGAAGGAAGCGATGTTCCACTTTACTTATATGCTGGTGCTGCAACAGATAATAATGCATTCATTTTCTTCGAAGGTGCATGGAGTGTTCTTCAGCCAAAGATTGCTGATGGCACATTTAAGATTGCAAACTCTTCTGAAGCAGAAGCTTTAAAGGATAAAGCAGAGTTAAGCAGAGAAGAGATTAGTAAGATTATCGGACAGGTTACAACAAACTGGGATTTCAATGAAGCAAAATCAAAAGCAGAAGCACACTTAACAGCTGCTGGTGCTGATGCAAAGGGCGATGTATTAGTATTAGCTCCGAATGATGGAACCGCTCGTTCTATCGCTGATGTATTTGCAACAGATAAAGATATCTCAAGCTATGTAATTTCCGGACAGGATTCAGAGAAAGCATCTGTTCAGTACATCATTGATGGTAAGCAGTCTATGACAGTATTCAAGGATACAAGAACATTGGCAGCAGACTCCGTAGCAATGGCAGTAGACATCTTAGATGGAAAAGAGCCGGCAACAGATTCTTCATACAATAATGAGAAGATTGATGTTCCTGCAAAACAGACAGCAATCGTTGTAGTAACCAAAGACAATGTAAAATCAGCATTGATTGATTCTGGATACTATGAAGCATCTGATTTCACAGGCTTAGAGTAATGAAGAAATAATTTTAGATGCACCGGCTTTGAAAAAAGCCGGTGTTTCTATGAAGGGAGGTTTCCTATGAGTGATTATATACTGGAAATGAAACAAATCACAAAAGAATTTCCGGGAGTAAAAGCACTGGATAACGTAAATTTCAAAGTAAAGCGTGGTGAAATTCATTGTCTTGTAGGAGAGAATGGTGCGGGAAAATCCACACTGATGAAAGTATTATCCGGAGTTTATCCTCATGGTACATATTCAGGAGATATCGTATATAATGGAGAAGTTCAGAACTTTAAGAAGATTTCAGATAGCGAGGAGAAGGGAATTGTTATTATTTATCAGGAGCTTGCACTGATTCCTGAACTTAGCATATATGAGAACATCTTCTTTGGGCATGAGATTCTCAAGGGAAAAAGTATTGATTGGAATGAGACAATAGTACGGGCTGCAGAGATGCTGGGAAAGGTAGGATTGAAAGCGGATCCGTCTATGAAGGTAAAGAATCTTGGTGTAGGCAATCAGCAGTTGGTAGAGATTGCAAAAGCACTAAGTAAGAATGTTAAGTTATTAATATTAGATGAACCGACTGCATCTTTGAATGAGGATGACAGCCAGAATCTTCTAAACCTGATTCGGGAGTTGAAAGCGCAGGGGGTAACCTGTATCATGATATCCCACAAGTTACGTGAGATTACAGCGATAGCAGATACAATCACTGTTCTTAGAGATGGAGCAACAATCTGTTCGTTAGATGCAAATGAACGCACCATCGAAGAGGCTGAGATTATCAAGCATATGGTAGGACGTGAGATGGATAATATTTATCCAAAACGTGAAAAACATGAATTTGGCAAAGTGGCATTGGAATTAAAGGATTGGACCGTATTTGATCCTGTTAAGAATCGTGAGATTCTACATAAAGTGAATATTAATGTAAGAAGAGGCGAGATTGTTGGAATTCAGGGACTGATGGGAGCAGGACGAACGGAACTTGCACTCAGTATGTTTGGAAATCCAACCAAATACAAACTGACCGGTGGAGAATTGTACATGGATGGCAAGAAAGTGAATTTCAAGCATCCGAAAGAAGCAATTAAGTCAGGACTTGCATATGTATCAGAAGACCGAAAGGGAAATGGACTGATTCTGATGCAGGATATCCGTTATAATACAACCATTGCGAATCTGGAAGCACTGGTAGAGGGAATTGCAATTAATGAGAATGAAGAAATAAATGTAGCAAACAGTTACAAACAGTCAATTAATATTAAAGCGCCTTCCATAGAACAAAAAGTTGGCAATTTGAGTGGTGGTAATCAGCAGAAGGTTCAGATTGCAAAATGGATGTTTGCGAAGCCGCATGTGCTGATTTTGGATGAGCCAACGAGAGGAATTGATGTTGGCGCCAAATATGAAATATATTCTTTGATGAATAAGCTGGTTGATGAAGGCATGAGTATTATTATGATTTCTTCAGAACTTCCAGAGGTTTTAGGTATGAGCGACCGTCTTTATGTTATGTCAGAGGGTACGATTACAGGCGAGTTGCTTGCAGAAGATGCAAGTGAAGAAAAAGTCATGGCAATGGCTATTAAATCATAGGAGGTAATGGATATGGGCGAAAATAAACAAAAAGTCGGATTGGGCCAGGAAATTGTTTCCATGGCCAAGACGAATATACGTGATTATATGATGTATATTGCATTAGTTTGTATTATGGCATTTTTTGCAATACAGACAAATGGTGGATTTCTTCAGGCAAGAAATATTGCCAACCTGATTAATCAGGCAGGTTATGTGGCAGTTATGGCGATTGGTATGACATTGATTTTGATCATTTTGCATATCGATTTGTCAGTAGGATATGTAGCAGGTTTTTGTGGAGCGGTTGCAGCAATATTAATGACAAAGTACAATGTGAATGAGTGGCTTGCCATTCTGATTGTACTGCTGCTTGGTCTTTTGATTGGATTGTATCAGGGTCTTTTAGTAACGAAGGTTGGTGTGCCCGCGTTTGTTACGACTTTGGCGGGAATGTTTATATTCCGAGGGTTGTTAAACCTTTCTTTACAGGAGACAGGTACGATTATTATTCCGAACGAGGGATTCAATGCATTGTCCAACGGATTTATTCCTGACATTGTAGAAGGTGCAGGTTTCCATGTTGTAACAATGATTATTGGTGTGGTTCTGGTTATAGCTATGATTTATACACAGGTTAAGAGCAGAAAGAACAAGATGAAGTATAACTTTGATGTTCCATCTACACCGGTATTTACATTCAAGCTGGTAGCATTATCAGCAGTAATTATGGTAATTATGTGGACACTTGCAAGCTATCAGGGACTTCCTTGGACAGCCGTTATTGTGGGTGTGGTACTGATGATTTATAACTATATGCTGAATAAGACAAAGCTTGGACGTGCAATCTATGGTATCGGTGGTAATGCACAGGCAGCTGAGTTATCCGGTATTAATGTACAGCGTGTAACATTATTTGCATTCTGTTCTGTAAGTTTGATGGCTGCCTTAGGTGGCGTGTTATATACTTCAAGACTTCAGTCAGCAACACCAACTGCAGGTGTTGGTTTTGAGTTGGATGCCATTGCATCTTCCTATATTGGAGGTGTAGCAGTAAGCGGTGGTGTTGGACGTGTTACCAATACGATTATCGGAGCATTAGTTATTATGTCATTGACAAATGGTATGAACCTGATGGGTATTGATATTTCATATCAGTATGTGGTAAAAGGTCTGATTTTTGTTATTGCCGTTGCATTTGATGTAAGAACTCGTAAGAAATGATGGGATGACGTTAGTGTCAAAAGTCCAAAAAGCTTTTGACTATTTGAAAAGATATCCTCATATGATTGTTAAAAGAATAGGAACATTTAAAAACCTTCTGCATACACTGTTAAAAGAAGTGCAAAACGTAATGTAAGGCTTACAAAAGTAGGTCTTAGCATGCAGTATCTTAGCAGTGATAATATGCAGGAGGTTTTTTTATGGGAGAAGATTGTTATAATGAGCCAACCGATTATGGAGCATGTCCATATGCGACGAACATTGGCAGAATGGCACGGCAGAATACAAATTTTCGTAATGCTTTATGGACGGGATGTAATCTTCAGATGACACTGATGAGTATTCCAAGACGCGGTGAGATTGGGGTGGAGATACATGAGGATACAGACCAGTTTATCCGGGTAGAACAGGGGCAGGCAATGGTTATGCTTGGAAAATGCGAAAGCCGGATGGATATGAGACAGGGCTTGATGCAGGGGGACGCAGTATTCGTACCGGCGGGGACATGGCATAATATAATAAATGTAGGAAATTGTTGTCTGAAAGTGTCATCCATCTATGCACCGCCGCATCATCCATGGGGAACAGTGCAGCAGGATAAAGATGAGAAGAAAGAATGTATGCACAAAGAAGAATATTAGAAGTGAAAATTTTTTGTTTGTGCTTTTTACCATTTTTTGTTAAAATGCAGGAGAGGTGGCAAATTATGAAAAATGGTAAAATGCACAATTTCATAATTTACATATTTCTGTTAGTGACCATGGTATCTGTAGCAGGTGCAGGTTTGGAAAATTCGCACTTTGCAAATAATCATTTATATGATACAGATGCTATGCAATGTTTTGTAGAATCAGAACTGCTTCCGGAAGATAACGTAACGAATATCAAGGTTGTGGAGCCGGGAAGAGTTTTGGTTAGTACCTGGCAGATGCGGGCAGTCCGTAGTAATTTTTCTTATCGGGCAGCTCTTTATTTTCTATGTGCTCTGGCATTTTTGTCAGGGCTGTTTCTGTTTTCCATTCGGGAACGTTGTATCCTTTATGGCAACCGATATGTGTCAAAGATTAGCTATCAGGTTGACTATATAGAGGATCAGGACGGTCGGAAAAGAATCTCATAACTTTTTTACAATTTAAGGGAGCAAAGTATTTTTGTTCCGACATATGCGCAAAAATGGGAGATGGTTTTTAAAATAATAAGCCATAACCTTAGTTTTTTGTACGATTTTTTATTAGATTTATTTAGAAAAGGAGTTATGAGTTTATGAATTTTTTATTGTGGATTGTTGTGATTTTTGGTGGGGGAATTGGACTGTTGTCAACTCTTTATATTATTGTGTCTTTGTTTACGATGATTGGATTTAAGATTTACCGCAAGATAAGATATGGTATGTCTTTATATGAATAGGGAGGTGGCAGCATGTCAGGATTGGATATTTTAGTAATTGTAATGGGTGTCATTGCTGGAGGTGTTGGAATTTTCTGTTATGTAACAGAGCATCTTGGTGCAGATAAGGAAGAAACAGTGCAGAAAGAAAGAAGGGAAGGAGAGGGAAAATGATTATTTTATCTATAATTTTACTGATTGCCGGCTTTGTTATGCTGGTAAAGGGGGCGGACTGGTTTGTAGATGGAGCCGCCAGTCTGGCGTCCCGTCTTGGAATTCCGCAGCTTGTAATCGGTCTTACCATAGTAGCCATGGGAACCAGTCTGCCGGAGGCGGCAGTGAGTATAACGGCTGCAATTAAGGGAAATGCAGGTATTTCCATTGGCAATGTAGTGGGCAGTAATATTTTGAACATATTGATTATTTTAGGAATTACTGCTGTAATGGTTTCGGTTGCGGTACAGAGATCTACCCTTTTTTATGAGATACCATTTATGCTGGTTATTACAGCTGTGCTTCTTGTAATGGGTGTGACGGGGCAGGTAGTTACCCGTGTAGAAGGAATTATTCTGTTGCTCCTGTTTATTGTGTATCTGGTATATCTTTATTTTCTGTCAAAACAGTCGAAAGATGAGGAGCCGGAAGGCAAGATAGAAATGCCGGTGTGGAAATGTCTGCTGCTCATTGTGATAGGCGGTGTGCTGATTGTGCTTGGCAGTGATTTTGCTGTAAAGGGTGCCTCGGAGATTGCAAGGATGTTTGGTGTCAGTGAAAGATTTATCGGACTTACCATTGTGGCACTTGGAACCAGTCTCCCGGAACTTGTGACTTCGGTGACTGCTGCGCGCAAAGGAAATGCGGATATTGCAATCGGAAATATTGTGGGAAGTAATATTTTTAACATTTTATTCGTACTGGGAGTTTCGGCTTTCATCTGTGATATACCATATGCGGTTTCTTTCAGGCTGGATGCAGTAATAGGAATTCTGGCGGGAGTTTTATTGTGGCTTTTCAGTATACGAAAAAGAGAGCTTAGACGCGGTGGAGGAGTGGCAATGCTGGTGGCTTATGCTGTATATTTTGTGTATTTGTGCCAGTGACGGATAGAAATACGATGAAAAAGATTGATATTACACGTTTTATTGCGTATAATAGAGATGTAAAGAAAGTAAAGAAAACCAAGAGGTTTTTTTGAAAGGATGATGAAATATGGAAGTTGCAAAGATATCTAGCAAAGGACAGATTACTATTCCGGTGTCTGTGAGAAATGCATTGAAACTGAAGGCAGGGGATAAGATTGTTATTTTAGAGGAAAATGGTAGATTCTACTTTGAAAACTCCGCAATGTTGGCATTCAAACGGGCGGAAGAAGCGTTCGCTGGAGAAGCAGAGAAGGCAGGTTTTACAACCGAGGAAGAAATGCAAGAATACATGAAGGAGATACGGAAGGAAGTAAGGGGGTATTAGTTTGCGGGTGATGCTTGATACCAATATTTTTATTTCCATGATTTTCTTTCCATCCGCACAGACAAGGGAGCTTGCCAGAAGGCTGACCGACAGCCATCAGATTATAACGTGTGATTATGTGATTGAGGAATTACGGTTGGTAACTAACCGAAAGTTCCCGGGAAAGAGGAAATATCTTGACCGCTTCTTTTTAGAACTTCCTTTCGAGTTAGTATATACACCGAAAACACTAGACTTTAACGAGTTCCCGGAAATGCGAGATGCAAAGGATCCACCGATACTTGCAACAGCAATCATGGAAGGTATTGATGTATTTGTGACTGGCGATAAAGATTTTCTGGTTTTGGATGTGGATATGCCGGAAATTGTAACAATGGCGGAATTTTTGGAACGCTATTAAGAAAAAGAGAACAGGCAGTGTGCAGATAAAAAGTGCGCTGTCTGTTTTTTATACATTTTATCCTATAGCATATTGATGTCAATGCAGAGGTAGTATAGATGAAAATTTAAGAAGATTGCACTATTATGGCAAGCTAATGTTGTATAATGGTTTAAGTTGATACAGGACACTTTGAAATAGTTTAGGAGGAAACGTATGCGTTTTATTCATTTGGCGGATTTACATATTGGAAAAAGGGTGAATGAGTTTTCGATGATGGAAGACCAGCGGTATATATTAGGTCGTGTACTGGAACTGGTTGATGAGCAGAAGGAGAACGGGAAGGCAGTTGACGGTGTACTGATTGCGGGAGATGTGTATGACAAAGCAGTTCCCGCTGCAGAGGCAGTACAGCTGTTAGACTGTTTTTTGACGGAATTGGTGACAAGGAATTTACCTGTCTATATGGTGAGTGGGAATCATGACAGCGGGGAGAGACTATCCTTTGGAGCACATTTATTGGAAAAGAGAGGAGTGTTTCTAAGATCGGTCTATGATGGATGTTTGGAGCCCATTGAACTAGAGGATTCCTATGGGAAGTTCAATCTGTATATGCTTCCTTTTGTGAAACCGGCTCATGTGAGAAAAGCATTAGATGATGATACCATCATAACATATCAGGATGCGGTATGTGCTGTATTAGAACATGTTTCAATCAAACAGGAAGAGAGAAATTTACTGATAGCCCACCAGATGGTAACGGGAGCACAGCGGTGTGATTCGGAAGAGATATCCATTGGTGGTCTGGATAATATAGATGCCGATGTTTTTGATTGCTTTGATTATGTGGCATTAGGACATTTGCACGGACCACAGAAAGTAGGAAGAGATGAGGTACGGTATGCCGGAACCTTACTTAAATATTCCTTTTCTGAGTGTAGTCATAAGAAGTCTGTTACGATTGTAGAGTTTTGCGAGAAAGGGAATGTTACGATTGAGACAATTCCGTTAGTGCCTTTGCGGGATATGCGCCAGATAGAGGGACGATATGAGGAAGTCATGTCAAAAGAGTTTTACAAAGATAGTAATAAAGAGGATTATTTGAAGGTTGTGCTGACGGATGAAGAGGAGATACCGGATGTGCTTGGCAGACTGCGGACAGTATATCCGAATATTATGAAGTTAGAATATAACAATACAAGAACAAGAAGTTCTAAGAGTATCGAACAGGCAGAGATTACAGAGAATAAGCAGCCGGTGGATTATTTAGAAGAATTTTATGAAGTGCAGAATAATCAAAAGATGTCAGCTGACCAGCAGATGATTGTAAGTGATTTGATTGAGAAGATTTGGGGGTGAATAGATGAGACCGATTCGAATGACAGTATCCGCATTTGGTCCTTTTGCGGAAGAGGTACAGATTGATTTTGAAAAACTGGGGAATCAGGGACTTTATCTGATTACAGGAGATACGGGAGCGGGAAAAACCACCATCTTTGATGCCATTATTTTTGCTCTGTATGGGGAAGCCAGTGGAGGATATCGCGAAAGTACGATGTTTCGTAGTAAGTATGCGAAGCCGGAGAGAAAAACATTTGTAGAGCTGGTATTTTCTTATAATAATATGGAATATACGGTGCGAAGGAATCCGGAGTATGAGCGTCCGAAGGAACGGGGAGAGGGAATGACGGTTCAAAAGGCAGAGGCAGAACTGTATTTTCCGGATGACCGGCAGCCGGTTACCAAGGCATCGGAGGTGACAAAAGCGGTTACGGATATTATAGGGTTAGACCGGAATCAGTTTACCCAGATTGCAATGCTGGCGCAGGGAGAATTCCGTAAGTTTTTGATGGCACCAACGAAGGATAAAGAAGTTATTTTCCGAAACATATTTCATACGGGAAATTACCAGCTTTTGCAAAATAAGCTGGGTGAAGAGGCAAGAAAGTGCTATAGGGAATATGATAAATTAAAACAGCGAACCTTGCAGATTATGGAAGGAATCACTTGTGAGCCGGACAGTGTCCATGAACAACGGCTTTTGCAGATGAAGGAAGTAAAAGAGCTGGTGGATTGCAAGGAATTTGAAGAACTTCAGCAAGACATTGTGGACGAGCAGAAAACTTTGATAGAACAGATTGACAAAGAGAAGATACAGGAGGAAAGCAGGCTTGCAACATTGAATGAAAAGATTGGTGTGGCAGAGAGCTTGCAAAAGGCAGAGGAAGAACTTGCCTTAGTGCAGCAATTTTTGAAGACGGCAGGAGAAGAATTGGAAAAACGAAAGACAACAGAGAGAGAAGCTGTATCGGAGGGGAAGGTATGTGACGAATTGACAGCGAAAGCTGCGCAGATTGAGCAAAAACTAGGAGAATATGGTAGGCAGACGGAGCTTTTTGAAAAGCTTACAGCCAAAAAGAAAGATTATGAACAGGGAGAAAAACAACTTGAAGATGGCAGAAAGAAGCTGGACACTATAAAAAAAGAGATTGATGATAAGCAGCAGGTTTTAGAGGAGAAAAAGGATTGTGGAAGAAATCGGGTTCAGACAGAGAATAAGGTAGAACAGGGTTTGAGACGGAAGGAGGAACTTTCAAATTTACAGACTCTTTTTTCTCAATTTGAAAAGCAGAAAAAAGATGTTCAGAAAGCACAGAAAGCTTGTGAGAAAAAGCTTGCGGAGTATCAGAGTGTTTCGGAGGAATACAACCATTTACAACAGGGCTTTATTCTGGCGCAGGCAGGAATACTGGCACAGGGACTGAAAGAAAAACAGCCTTGTCCGGTGTGTGGTTCTATCTCCCATCCGCATCCGGCACAGCTTTCCGAAGAAGTGTGTACAAAAGAAGAACTGGAGAGTAAGAAAGAAGAAGTGACCAGGAAGGATGCTGAGGCAAAGAAGGAAGGTCTGAAGGTGGAAAGGCTTCTTTCAGCCTGTGAAGCCACAAAGGAACAGATTACTGTAAAGAGTGGTTCTCTGGTGGGAGAGACAGATATAGATAAAGTGAAGGAACTGGTACTTCAGAAGATTTCGGAGAACGAGTCAGAGATTGCTGAGAGCAAGAGGGAATTGGAATGTTTGAAAAAGGGTGAACAGGAATGGGAAGAAGCCAATCAACAGTTTCCTGTATTAGTGAAGAAACGGCAGGGGCAGGAAGAAATGATGGCATCTGTCAAAGAAAGTCAGACAGAAAAGAAAAAGGATATGGAGCACTGGACCGCGGAATTGGAGAACTTACAAAAGGAACTGGCTTATGAGGATGAGAAAACTGCAAGAGGAGAGATTGATAAACTGAAAAAACAAAAAGCGAAACTGCAAAAAGCAATGGAGGAAGCAAAAAAGGCAGTTTTGGATTATGAGAAAGAGATAGCTGGACAGGAAGTGGCAAAACAGACGCTGGAAAAACAACTGGCAGAGGGAAAAGGAAAGCCTTTGAGTGAACTTCAGGCAGAGAGAACACAATTGAGAGGCAGAATACAGCAGTTACAGAATCGACGGGATGATATATATAGAAGATATCAGAATAATGTGGAATCCGGTAGACAGGTTCTTAAAGAATGGGGACAGTTATCCGAGACAGAAGAAAAGTATAAAAGTATCCAGAATTTGTCTGACACTATGAATGGCAATTTGAAAGGTAAAGATAAGGTGATGTTAGAGACCTATATCCAGATGACGTATTTTGACCGCATTTTGAATCGTGCAAATATACGGTTGCTAAAGATGACGGACGGGCAGTATGAATTGCGCCGGAAAAAAGAAGCAAGTAACCAGAGAAGCCAGTCGGGATTAGAGTTGGATGTAAAGGATTACTATAATGGGACTCTGCGCAGTGTGCATACGTTATCCGGCGGTGAATCCTTTATGGCATCGCTTGCATTGGCACTGGGACTTTCCGATGAGATTCAGATGGGTGCAGGTGGAATTCGCCTTGATACCATGTTTGTGGATGAAGGATTTGGCTCGTTGGATGATGAGACACTTTCCAAAGCCATTGAAGTGCTGGCGGGACTTACGGAGGGAAATCGCCTGGTAGGTATCATTTCCCATGTTACAGAATTAAAACAGCGGATTGATAAGCAGATTGTTGTTACAAAAGATATGGCAAATGGAAGCGGGATATCGCTTGTGACCGACTAGATTTCTTTCTGTGTCTTATGACAGAATTGTGACTATATTGTGAAAAATTCAAATGCCTCTTGCATTCAAAAAAATATAGTGCTAGAATGTCCACTGCTGAACTGTTTAAGAATGAACTGTTCGACAGTGAACATTTTTGCTAGTGAAACAGGTTGTTAATTGCCAGTAGAGTATACCGGAATTCCGGTATATGAAAGTAGGAAGGTGAGAGTTTGCAATTACATTTTAATACGTGGCTGATTTATTTTTATTTCTACTGTATTTGTGGATGGATCTTTGAATCGACCTATGTATCCATTCGGACAAAGAAATTGACAAACAGAGGGTTTATGAAAGGTCCCTGGTTGCCCCTTTATGGAAGTGGTGCAGTGATGGTTTTGTTTGTAACCATGCCCTTTGCACAGCATCCCGTTGCAGTATATTTTGCGGGTGCAGTGGCTGCTACCATTTTGGAGTATGTTACAGGAGTAGTAATGCTGAAGCTTTTTAAGGTGCGGTATTGGGATTACAGATACTTAAAGTTTCAGTTTCAAGGACACATTTGTCTTAGGTCTACTATTGCATGGGGATTTTTGAGCATTTTGATGGTATATGTGGTACATAAGCCGGTGGCAGCATTTATTGCTACATGGAATCCGGAATTTTTAAGTGTGTTTACTTTTGTAGTGACAATCTGCATGGTTTATGATTTTGCAAATGCGTTCCGGGATGCAATGGATTTGCGTGCACTTGTAATCAAGGCGGAGGAATTGGCAAAACAGTTGAATGCTGCCCTTGAGGAAGAAAAAGAAGAACTTGAAAGAAAGGCTGCTGAGAGAAGGAATGAAATCGAAATCGCAGTAAAGGAGAAGAAAGAACAGCTGGAAGATTCTGTGAAGGAGAAAAAAGAACAGCTTGAAAGTTCTGTGAAGGAGAAAAAGGAACAGCTCGAAAACTCTGTGAAAGAGAAAAAGGAACAGCTTGAAAATTCTGCAAAGGAAAAGAGAGAACAACTTGAGAGTTCTGTAAAAGAAAAGAAGGAGCAGCTTGAAGACTCCGTGAAAGTGAAGAAAGAACAGCTGGAAAGTGTAGTAAATGAAAAGAAAGAGCAACTAGAACAATATACAGAGGAAAAACGAATCCGGTTTGAAAAGGCTATGGAGGACTACCAGGAGATATATGAGCTTAACAAATTAGAGAAAGCGCAAAATACGCAGAACCGGATTGCTGCCCTTGAAGAGGCAAAAGCCCAGCTTAGGGTAAAGATGGAGGAGAAAGCGAAGCAATTGCTGCTGCATAATCCGGGCTCCAGCATTAAAGGATTTGAAGAGGAGTCGAAAAAAATGCGTATTCATCTGATGGAAAGGAGAAAGACGAAGGATGATTGAAAAAGAAGCTTTGGAAGTTGACTTTGAAAAGCCATGGGAAAATCCGTTAGACGAAAACCATGTGGGTTATCAGTTAAAGATGTTAGACCGGATGTTTTGTAAACAGATGATGAAATTAATCCGGGAAGAGGAATATGAGGGAATTACCATGTTAAGTGGCTGGATTATGGAATACCTTGCATTTAGGGAAAATGAAGTTACCTATCAAAAGGATATCGAAAAGTCATTCCACACTGGAAAATCAACGATTGCAGGTGCAATAAAATCTTTGGAGAAAAATGGATTTATTGCGAGAAATGCAGTAAAAGGAGATGCCAGATTAAAACAGGTGTGTCTGACAGATGCAGGAGAAGCATATATCCAGAGAATAAAACGGAGAAAGAGTCAGATGGAGCAACGGGTGACGAAGGGTCTGTCCCAGCAGGAAATTACAGACTTTCTCAATATAGTTAAAAAAATGCAGGCAAATCTTGCAGATTAAGGAAGGAGATAGAACATATGTTAAAGACATTAGGAAAACATTTAAATGGATTCCGTAAGGATTCTATTATTACTCCTGTGTTTATGATTTTTGAGGTTGTCATGGAAATGATCATTCCGCTAATGATGGCATCTATCATTGATAATGGTGTAAATGGAAATGGCGGCACAGGAGACATGAATTTTATATTCAAAATGGGTGCGTTAATGATTGTAGTAGCAGGTTTGGGACTTTTTGCAGGTATCATGGGAGGTAAATATGGTGCCCGTGCTTCTGCCGGTTTTGCGAGAAATCTAAGAAAGGGAATGTTTGAAAACATTCAGACTTTTTCTTTTTCTAATATTGATAAGTTCTCGTCTGCCGGACTGGTGACACGAATGACTACAGATGTTTCGAACGTTCAGAATGCGTACCAGATGCTTCTTCGGATGTGTATCCGGGCACCATTTAGTTTGATTGTTGCCATGATTATGTCATTTACCATCATTCCAAAGCTGGCAAGTATTTATCTGGTGGTAGTGATTCTTCTTGGTATCGTGCTGAGTATAATGATACGGCTTGTTATGAAGTATTTTAATCAGGTATTTAAGAAGTATGATGATTTAAATGAAAGTGTTCAGGAAAATGTGTCCGCCATCCGTGTGGTAAAGGCATTTGTAAGAGAAGATTATGAAAAGAAGCGTTTTGGAACTGCCAGTGAGAACCTATATAAAATGTTTGTAAAGGCAGAAAACACGGTTGTAATCAATATGCCGATTATGCAGTTTGCAGTGTATACCTGTATTTTGTTGATTTCCTGGATGGGAGCCAAGATGATTGTATCGGATACTCTGACAACGGGTAATCTGATGAGTCTGCTTACGTACTGCATGAATATTTTGATGAGTTTGATGATGCTTTCCATGGCATTTGTTATGATTTCCATGAGTGTGGCAAGTGCAGAGCGTATTGCAGAAGTGTTAGAGGAAAAAAGTGATTTGACAAACCCGGCAGAACCGGTTATGGAGGTGGCAGATGGAAGTATTAGCTTTGAACATGTGAATTTTGGCTATCACAAGACTGCGGAGGAATGGGTACTGTCTGATATTAATTTAGATATTAAGTCCGGTGAAACCATTGGTATTATTGGAGGAACCGGAAGTTCTAAGACATCCCTTGTGAATTTAATCAGCCGGCTCTATGACGTGTCAGAAGGTTCCGTGAAAGTTGGCGGAAGAGATGTCAAAGAGTATGACATGGATGTTTTGCGTAATCAGGTTGCAGTTGTTCTGCAGAAGAATGTACTGTTTTCCGGAACGATTTTGGATAATCTGCGCTGGGGAAATGAAAATGCCACCAGAGAGGAATGTATTCATGCATGTAAGTTGGCATGTGCCGATGATTTTATCGAAAGTTTTCCGGATGGGTATGATACCTATATTGAGCAGGGAGGTACCAATGTATCCGGTGGACAGAAACAGAGACTTTGTATAGCAAGGGCATTGCTTAAAAAACCAAAGATTTTGATTTTGGATGATTCTACCAGTGCTGTGGATACTGCGACGGATGCAAGAATCCGTAAGGCATTTAGAGAAGAGATTCCGGGAACTACAAAGCTGATTATTGCACAGCGTATTTCCAGTGTTCAGGATGCAGACCGCATTATTGTTATGGAAGATGGTAAAATTGATGGCTTTGGAACCCATGAAGAATTACTTGCAGGCAATGAGATTTACCGCGATATCTACGAGTCACAGACTCAGGGCGGCGGTGATTTTGATAAATAGGAGGTGTGCTGTATGAGTAGGCAGAATGGAATGATGAAAGGGCATGGGGGAAAACCACCTCGTGGAGCAAAAGGTCCAAAGGTAGAAAACCCAGGGAAAATTTTAAAGCGGCTTGCTGATTATGTGATGAAGTTCTACAGACCGCATATTATTGTGGTTGTAGTATGCATTTTCTTAAGTGTGATCTGTAATTTGCAGGGAACCATGTTCATGCAGACCTTGATTGATGATTATATTACACCGATGTTAGGACAGGAGCAGGCTGATTTTTCAGCTTTAGGTGCAGCGATTGCAAGAGTGGCAGGATTCTATGCTGTTGGTGTTATTGCAACGTTGATTTACCAACGGTTGATGGTATTGGTTACACAGGGAACATTAAGAAACCTTCGGGTGGAGATGTTTAACCATATGGAATCTTTACCGATTAAGTATTTTGACACCCATTCCCATGGTGATATCATGTCCGTTTATACCAATGATATTGATACGCTGCGTCAGATGATATCCCAGAGTATGCCACAGTTTTTAAATAGTGGAATCATGATTGTGGGTGTGCTGTTTTGTATGTTTAAACTGAATGTTCCGCTTACAATTGTAACCTTGCTGATGGTGGGTGTCATGCTGCTTGTAACGAAGAATCTGGCAGGAAAATCCGGAAGCTATTTCATGAAACAGCAAAAGAATATTGGTCAGGTAAATGGTTACATCGAAGAAATGATGTCCGGTCAGAAAGTGGTTAAGGTATTCTGCCATGAACAGCAGTGTATTGATGAATTTAACAAATTAAATGATGAACTTTTTGACAGTGCTTATAATGCGAATAAATTTGCAAATATTCTAATGCCTGTCAATGCACAGATTGGTAATGTCAGTTATGTACTATGTACGATTGTTGGTGGAGCATTGGCAATTGCAGGTAATTTTGGAGGCGTAACACTTGGAACCCTTGCCAGCTTCTTAAGCCTTAATAAGAGCTTTAACATGCCGATTAACCAGGTTAGTATGCAGTTAAATGCGATTGTTATGGCGCTTGCAGGTGCAGACCGAATCTTTAAGCTTTTAGATGAGGAGCCGGAGGTGGATGACGGATATGTTACTCTGGTTACTGCAGAGGAAAAAGACGGTAAGCTGGTAGAAAGTGATAAGACTTACACCGGTAAATGGGCTTGGAAGCATGTGCATCAGGCAGATGGCAGTATTGATTACGTTCCGCAGCAGGGAGATGTGGTATTAGATGGTGTGGATTTTGGCTACACAGATGACAAGATGGTATTACATGATGTGAAACTTTATGCAAAGCCGGGACAAAAGATTGCTTTTGTAGGTTCTACCGGTGCCGGTAAGACTACGATTACGAATTTGATTAACCGTTTTTATGATATTCAGGATGGTAAGATCCGTTATGATGGAATCAATGTGAATAAGATAAAAAAGGCAGACCTTCGTCATTCTCTGGGCATTGTATTGCAGGATACCCATTTATTCACAAATACCGTTATGGAAAATATCCGATACGGTAACTTAGATGCGACAGATGAAGAGGTTATTGCTGCAGCAAAGCTTGCAAATGCAGACCATTTTATCAGGCATCTGCCTCAGGGCTATAATACGGTGCTTACGGGAGATGGTGCAAACTTAAGTCAGGGTCAGCGTCAGCTTCTTGCCATTGCCAGAGCAGCAGTTGCCAATCCACCGGCACTGATTCTGGATGAGGCAACCTCTTCCATCGATACCCGTACCGAACGTCTGGTTCAGGATGGTATGGATAAGCTGATGGCAGGACGTACCACTTTTGTGATTGCCCATAGATTGTCTACGGTACGCAATAGTGATTGTATCGTAGTATTAGAGCATGGACGTATCATTGAAAAGGGTACTCATGATGAGTTGATTGAACAGAAAGGCAAGTATTATCAGCTCTATACTGGGAAAACGGCATAGTTAGCGGATGGTATGTTTTGAAGTAAGGCGGCTACAAGCCCACTGTATTTACAGAATATGGGGTAGTTTGCAGGCATATTATAAGATTAGGAGAAACAGACAGTTACAGTTGTAGCTGTCTGTTTGTCGTTGTGGAAAACAATGTGTATTACTCAAAAATATTCGGTGCGAAAGTCCGATTATTAAGAAACCGCTATACTAGTGAAATTGTAGTTTTGAGTATTAAAATTCGGAAAGGTTACAACAAAGGAGAAAAATCTTGTTGACATATAACTGTTAATGGTGTATATATAACATATAAACAGTTAAAAACGAATAAGTGTTTACGGGCGACTGTAAAAAACATTTTATTAAAGTGTAAGTTGAATAGAATGAGTAATCTCGAAAGCGAGGTGATAAGGAATGAAGATATTACAAAACTCCGGTGTTCCGATTTATCAGCAGATTGCGGAACAGTTTAAGGAGGATATATTAGCCGGGAAGATGAAGCAGGGAGAGTATCTGCCATCCATCAGGGGGCTTGCAAAGGATTTGCGAATCAGTGTAATCACTACGATGAAGGCGTACGAAGAATTGGAGAGGCAGGGACTGATTACAGCAGTGCAGGGCAAGGGCTATTATGTGAATGCCCAGGACAGTGAGATGCTGCGGGAACAGCATATGCGCACGATGGAGGAGCACCTGCAAAATGCTATTGCGGCAGCGAGAATTGCCGGTGTTTCAGAGGAGGAACTGATAGAGACATTGAAGGTGTTGGCCGCAGAGAAGGAATGAGAGGAGAACAGTATGAATACAGAAAGTG
>JAQXLK010000022.1 GCA_029012085.1 Clostridiales bacterium | reverse complement strand
CACCACCAGCATATACACCATCCTTGCTGGTCTTCATTGTATCCTCTTCCACAATGATACCACCCCATTTCTGTGTATCCAGACCTGGAGTAGTCTGACGAATCAAAGGGTTTGGACTTTGTCCAATTGCAATTACAACCGTATCTACATCAATAACATAATTAGAACCCTCTACAGGCTTTGGACTTCTTCTACCTGATTCATCCGGCTCTCCAAGCTCCTGCTTGATTACCTCAATACCGGTTACCCAGCCATCCTCACCATGAATTGCACATGGATTATTAAGAAGCTTGAAAATAATTCCCTCTTCCTTTGCATGATGAACTTCTTCTGCTCTTGCAGGAAGCTCCTCCTCCGAACGGCGGTATACAATATATACTTCCTCTGCTCCAAGTCTCTTTGCTGTTCTTGCAGCATCCATCGCTACATTACCAGCTCCCACAACTGCAACCTTCTTTCCAACCTTAACCGGAGTTGGTGTCTCTGGGAACTTATATGCTTTCATTAAGTTTACACGTGTTAAGAACTCATTTGCAGAATATACACCAAGTAAATTCTCACCCGGAATATTCAAAAATCTAGGAAGTCCTGCACCGGAACCTACAAACACAGCTTCATATCCCTGCTCCATTAACTCATCAATAGTAACGGAACGACCCACAATAACATTTGTCTCAATCTTAACACCTAACTTCTCAACTGTCTCAATTTCCTGAGCAACCAAATCCTTTGGAAGACGGAACTCTGGAATACCATAGCTTAGTACACCACCGGCTTTGTGAAGTGCCTCAAACACCGTTACATCATAGCCTTTCTTTATAAGTTCACCTGCACAGGTAATTCCTGCAGGACCACATCCTACAACGGCAACCTTTTTACCATTCTTTTCGATATTAATCTTAGTCTCACCGGCATTTGCCATATGATAGTCTGCTACAAAACGCTCCAATCGTCCAATAGCAACCGGCTCACCTTTAATACCACGTACACACTGACCCTCACACTGATTCTCCTGAGGACAAACACGTCCACAGATTGCAGGAAGTGCATTCTCACTTGTAATAATCTCATAAGCAGCCTCAAAATCACCTTCTGCCACTTTCTCAATAAATCCAGGGATCGGTACATTAACCGGACAACCATTCATACAAGGCTTATGCTTACAATTAAGACATCTTCTTGCCTCTTCCATTGCCATCTCTTTTGTATATCCAAGTGCAACCTCTTTAAAGTTTTTGTTTCTTACATTTGGCTCCTGCTCTGGCATAGCCACTTTTGTCAAACTCATGTTTTTTTCCATCTGAAATGTCTCCTTTATCATCCAACCTATCTATTTTGATGTACTTTTATATACTATTTAAACACCATCTATTATTGGGCAGCCTTCATACGGCACTCATGTTCCTCTTCCTTGAACATTCCCTGACGTTTCATACATTCATCAAAATCTACTAAGAATCCATCAAAATCCGGACCATCTACACAGGCAAACTTCGTCTCACCGCCAACGGTTACACGACATCCGCCACACATACCGGTACCATCAATCATAATCGGATTAAGGGATACAGCAGTTGGAATATTAAGAGGTTTGGTTACGTTTACCACGTTCTTCATCATAATCAATGGTCCAATGGCAATCACTTCATCAAACTTCTCACCCTTATCAATCAAATCCTGCAGTACGGTAGTAACAAATCCTTTCGTACCAAGACTTCCATCATCAGTTGCAATATATACATTATCACAAAATTCTTTAAACTTCTCAGCCAGAATTACAAATTCAGCTGAACGTCCCCCGATGATAACATCAACCTTAACACCCATTTCGTGGAGCTTTCTAAGCTGTGGATAAAGAGGAGCAGAACCTACACCACCAGCTACACCAATTACATGCTCACACTTATGAAGTGGTGCCGGCTGACCTAACGGTCCAACAAAATCTTCCACATATTCACCCACCTGCTTTTTGGAAAGCAGTTCTGTAGAATAACCTACCACCTGATAAATAATGGTAACCGTCTTCTTTTCTCTGTCATAATCAGCAATCGTAAGAGGTACTCTCTCACCATCCTCATCTACACGAACAATAATAAACTGTCCAGCCTCACATTTGTTTGCAACAAATGGTGCTTCAATCTCCATCAGCTCAACAGCACTGTTGAGTGTTTCTTTACTAACAATCTTGTACATATTGATACCTCTTTCCTCTTGTTTTACAATATACGCTAGCTATTATACTCGTTTTAACACAATAAGACAAGAAGAAAGTGTATAAAAATGCAAATCAAAAAGGACTGTTACATAAAATGCTTTTTGTACAACAGTCCTTTACATAATACTTCCTGAATCAGGTTCCGAAATATGAAAAATGCATATAATCCTTACGGTCACCCCATTCTCCTCTATAAAATCCATATCTTCTCATAATCCGAACCATCTCACAGTCCGCTGGTATAGAATATGGGTCTTTGTTTGGTTTCCAATAACTTCCACATAAAATCTTTTTCTTGCCATTTACCTTGTCAACCATGTAATTCTCATTGGGATTGATATCAATCGCCATTCCATACATATGCTCACCCTGACGATAGCTATAGCAGCCAATATCCTTAATCACCTGCTTCTCTCTGCTTTTATATATCTCAGTGAACATCTGCTGAATGGATGGTGCAAGTCGTTTATTTACAGTCAGATATTTTACTTTCGTAATCTTCTTCCCTGATTTTCCCTTCTGAAAATCCCACACTTTTATCTTTATTGTTTTCATTTGTCTGCTGGCTTTTTTTGCTGTTTTGAAATTACTCTTTTTCTTTTTCTCTGAGCCGAATGCCCTTTTTATTCGCTGGGAATATGTTTCACTATTGCAGGAATAGCTGTCCATAACAACTGCTTCCGCTGGAGACAATGTGCTTTCAACTTTTTTTCCGTCCATATTCTTATATGCACAGATACGATATGTATATGTTACACCATTCTTTAAATTCTTAAATTCCGCACCCACTGCATTAGGATCTTCTATTGTTTTTAGAAGCTTAAATTTTGAAAAATCATTCACATCAACGTTTTGATAATAATCCGCATCATCATAATCGGTTACACAATATATAAGATATCCGTCTGCATCATTTGCTTTGTTCCATTGCAGCTTTGTTCCTGATTTTCCCTTTTTTGTTCCGATCAACAAATCCGGTCCCTGGCTTAGAATCAAAACACTTGTATCTCTCGGAGTTCCAACCGTTGTTTTTACATCATTTATAAACTGATATCCAATTACTCTATATTGGTAGGTCTGGGAAACCACAAGATCAGCAGGATCCATAAATGTATATTTACGATATTCCACATATTGTTTATTCTCGTACACCCATTCCGATTCATACTTCTCTCCTGAATAATCATAATTCGAATCGTCAAAATCCCAATCGGAATCCTCCTCTGAATCATAATATTCATCTTCTGAATCATAATTGTCAGTCTGTACCGCTTTCGGTATTTTTCCAACACAACCTACGTACTGGAAATTTCCAGCATCATCTGCCCTGTAAATATCAAAACCATCATATGACTGTGCATCTACGTTTATGTGAATCGTAGCCTTTGGACTAATTTCACATTGTCCTGTTACATCGAATCTGCTTTCTGCCTGTACTGTCATGGAACCAATCCATACACAAAGTACAAACATGCTGATGGCACTTAACCATTTTAACTTTTTCATATGTATGCTCCTCTCCTTTGTATTCTAAAAAGCAAAAAGGGCAGACAAAATTGTGTCTGCCCCTCTAACCATACATTATTTGTTTATTCTGTCAAGCTCCGTAATGTTTACTCCAAGACTTGTTTGCACCCTATAAACTCTTACTTATTATAGTTGACAATCTTACCAAAATCAGCTTTAAGAGAAGCTCCACCTACTAATCCACCATCAATATCCGGCTTAGCAAGTAAAGAAGCTGCATTACCGGCATTCATGGAACCACCATACTGAATACGAATTGCCTCAGCAGTAGCCTCATCATAAACCTCACCGATTACTTTACGGATTGCTGCACAAACTTCTTCTGCCTGGTCATCTGTAGCAGTCTCACCAGTACCGATTGCCCAGATTGGCTCGTATGCGATTACACAAGTCTTAGCCTGATCAGCAGTTACGTTCTGGAATGCAATCTTAATCTGCATTGCAATCCACTCAAGATAGATTCCCTGCTTTCTCTGAGTCAAAGACTCACCACAACAGATAATTGGTGTAATACCATGCTCTAATGCCTTAAGTACCTTCTTATTAACAGTCTCATCTGTCTCAGCAAAGTACTCACGTCTCTCTGAGTGACCAAGAACAACATACTTCACACCTGCATCTACTAACATATTTGGAGCGATTTCGCCAGTGTATGCACCGCTCTCTTCAAAATACATATTCTCCGCACCAATATTGATGTTTGTTCCCTTTGTAGCTTCAACAGCTGGGATAATATCAATTGCCGGTACACAGAATACTACATCTACATCCTCATTCTGTACTAATGGCTTTAACTCCTCGATTAATGCAACTGCCTCACTTGGAGTCTTGTTCATTTTCCAGTTACCTGCGATAATTTTCTTTCTTGCCATGATTGTTTCTCCTTATTTTGCTTTTCACTCGTTTTTATTCTTATTTGGTCGAACTAAACTCAACCTTTGCCTTTGGCTCGGTTTCGTTAAGTTCTTACTTATCGTTAGCTGCTGCCACACCTGGAAGCTCTTTACCCTCTAAGAATTCAAGAGATGCTCCACCACCTGTAGAAATGTGAGTCATCTTGTCACCGAAACCTAACTGGTTACAAGCTGCTGCAGAATCACCACCACCGATGATTGTCGTAGCACCTTCAAGCTCAGCCATAGCCTGTGCTACTGCAATTGTACCCTTTGCAAAATTAGGCATTTCGAAACATCCCATAGGTCCGTTCCAAACAACAGTTTTAGCACCCTTAATTGCGTCAGCAAATAACTCAGCTGTCTTAGGTCCGATATCAAGGCCCTCCCAGTCAGCCGGAATTTCACCACGACCAACTACTTTAAAGTTTGCATCATTAGAGAAGTCATCACCTACAACAGTATCAATTGGAATTAATAACTTAACGCCCTTAGCCTCAGCCTTTTTCTCCATCTCAAGTGCATACTCCTTATAATCCTCCTCAAGAAGTGACTTACCAACCTGCTCACCATGGGCAGCCATAAATGTATATGCCATTCCACCACCGATGATTAAGGTATCAACCTTATCAAGTAAGTTCTCGATAACGGAAATCTTAGAAGAAACCTTAGCACCACCAAGAATTGCTACGAATGGTCTCTCTGGGTTATTCACTGCATTACCTAAGAAATCAATCTCTTTCTGCATTAAGTAACCAACTACTGCAGTATCAACATACTGGGTAACACCAACATTTGAACAATGTGCTCTGTGAGCTGTACCAAATGCATCATTAACAAATACATCACACAAAGAAGCTAAATCCTTAGAAAATGCCTCACCATTCTTTGTCTCTTCTGGTCTGAAACGAGTATTCTCTAAAAGAATAACATCACCATCATTCATAGCCTCTACAGCTGCCTTTGCATTCGGACCTACAACTTCAGGATCTGCTGCAAACTTTACTTCCTGTCCAAGTAACTCAGATAAACGAGCTGCAACAGGAGCTAAAGTTAAATTCTTCTTATCTTCCTCTGTCTTAACCTTTCCTAAATGAGAACAAAGAATAATCTTGCCTCCATCTGCAATCAACTTCTTGATTGTAGGAAGCGCTGCAACTAAACGGTTCTCGTCTGTAATCTTACCATCAATTAAAGGTACGTTAAAATCACAACGAACCAAAACCTTCTTACCTTTTACATTAATATCATCTACTGATTTTTTATTAAGCATTATTATGCTCCTTTCATGTATATATTTCATAAGGTGATTATTTATTCACCTGTATAATCTTACTTTTATTATTCATAAACAAAATGAATTCATTCTAAGACAATGTGCTATGTGTACAATTAGCAAACAAAGTGCTTGCTGTCAAAACCAAAGAAAGGTCCGGCCCAAATAGACCGGACCTTCAAGGTCATAATACTCTAAAATTATGCTAACTCTGAGAAGTACTTGATTGTTCTTACCATCTGTGATGTGTAAGAGTTCTCGTTATCATACCAAGAAACTACCTGTACCTCATATAAATCATCAGCTACCTTAGAAACCATTGTCTGAGTAGCGTCGAATAAAGAACCAAATCTCATTCCAACGATATCAGAAGATACGATTTCATCCTCGTTGTAACCGAATGACTCGTTAGCTGCTGCCTTCATTGCTGCGTTGATACCATCAACTGTTACATCAGAACCCTTAACAACTGCTGTTAAGATTGTTGTAGAACCTGTAGGGGTAGGAACACGCTGAGCAGAACCGATTAACTTACCATTTAACTCTGGGATTACAAGACCGATAGCCTTAGCTGCACCTGTTGAGTTAGGAACGATATTAACTGCTGCTGCACGAGATCTTCTTAAGTCACCCTTTCTCTGAGGTCCGTCAAGAGTCATCTGATCACCTGTGTAAGCATGGATAGTTACCATGATACCTGACTGGATTGCTGCATACTTGTTAAGAGCATCAGCCATAGGTGCTAAACAGTTGGTTGTACAAGAAGCTGCAGAAATGATTGTATCAGAAGCCTTAAGTGTCTCATGGTTTGTGTTATAAACGATTGTTGGAAGATCGTTACCAGCTGGAGCTGAAATAACTACCTTACGAGCACCTGCATTGATATGAGCCTGAGCTTTATCCTTGCTGCAGTAGAAACCTGAACACTCTAAAACTACGTCTACATTCAACTCTCCCCAAGGGCAGTTGTTAGCATCTGGGAAAGCATAAATCTTGATTTCCTTACCGTCAACTGTGATTGAATCCTCACCAGCTGTTACAGTATCAGCCTTCTCATACTTACCCTGAGAAGAATCATACTTTAATAAGTGAGCTAACATCTTTGGGCTTGTTAAATCGTTGATAGCAACAACTTCATATCCCTCTGCTCCGAACATCTGTCTGAATGCAAGACGTCCAATACGTCCAAATCCATTAATTGCAACTTTTACTGCCATGAATAAATTCCTCCTAATGTTTAGAATATTAATTTGGTCACCGTTTGTCCGGCTGACCCATGCCACTATAATACCTTTTTTAAATCCAAATTTCAAGTGGTAAATCTCTTTTTGTTACGAATTTAACCAATTTAAACAAAATTATGAATTTCTAACATTTTTTGTTTATAAATTTCTCCATTATTTTATAATAGATTTTACATAGACGATTCCCGCTGCCTGTGCTAGTATATTGAATAATAAACATCCGCTATATTAATATAAACAAAACGATATCTTCCCTGCAACAAACATACGGCAGGGATGGATTTTAAAAGGAGGTACTGATAATATGATAGCCACAGATATGCATGTCCATTCATGCTTTTCTTCCGATTCCAAAGAAAATCCGGAATCTATTATAAAGACAGCAATTAAAAAGGGATTTTCTTATGTATATTTTACCGACCATCACGATACAGATTTTCCGGTTGCTAAAGAAAATCCGGACATGGACTTTCAACTGGACTTTCCGGCATATATAGAATGTCTCACGAAACTTAAGGAACAATTTAGCCATGACATCGAACTTCGCATCGGTGTCGAACAAGGCATCTGTCCTGAGGTAGCCGACAAGGTGACTGCACTTTCCAAACAATATGATTTTGACTTTATCATTGGCTCCTCTCACCTCACCGGTTTGTTCAATGGTGACCCATATTATCCAAGCTATTACGAGGGAATGAGTAACGTAGAGGCCTACCGCAAATATTTTATGTCTGAAGTAGAAAATGTACGTCTTACCTCTGCCTTTGATGTATATGGACATTTGGATTACGCCGTACGGTACTGTCCGGACAAAACTTTTTCCTACCGTTTTGAAGATTATCAGGATATTTTTGAAGAATTATTCAAACTGCTCATTGAAAAAGGGAAAGGAATCGAGATTAACACTGCCGGAATCAGTAAAATTGGCTTTGCCCACCCACATATCAATGCCCTGAGACTTTACAAAGAAATGGGTGGAGAAATCATTACCGTAGGCAGCGATGCACATAGCTGTGAAAATATCGGTTACGGTTTCGATGTTGCAGAAGAATTACTAAAATCAATCGGTTTCCGGTATTATACGATATTCAAAAAAAGAAAGCCGGAATTTGTCAAATTGTAAACTGAGTAGGTTACCCACCCAGCTCACCTTGTACACACTAACACGAGAAACACGCTTTTCATATTTCTCATGTTAGTGTGAATCATACTACCTCATATCAAATCCGCTTTCTGACTTTAGTTCCATATTATAACTTTCCACATCATCAATGGAGATAAAAGTTCCCTCTCCCACCTTGTCTAAAAAGGCACGTACAGACATTTCATCCCCCTGAACTTCCACTTCTACCCTGCCATCCGGCAGGTTACAGGCATAACCGATAAGTCCGAGAGATTGCGCTGTATAATATGCCCGATAACGGAATCCTACTCCCTGCACTCTGCCGCTCACAAAATAGTGTTTTCGAATCTTCATATCCAATTCCTCTTTACTGAAAATACTTCTCAATCACTTCTAACAGACCGTCTTCATCATTGGTCTTTTCCGTCACCATGTCAGCTGCTTTCTTCACTTCTTCCTGGGCATTCGCCATGGCAACACCAACACCTGCATACTTAATCATAGACATGTCATTATATCCGTCACCACAGG
>JAQXLK010000021.1 GCA_029012085.1 Clostridiales bacterium | reverse complement strand
GAATTCCATCGTTTTGTTCCAAAGTATAACACCATGGTTACAACCGGATACCGTTCTTTCTGTCCGTGTAACATCTGACTTCTGTATGCTGCACCATCATAACCAATGACACGCAGTGGTTCGTCCGGATCAATGTCCGTCTGATGTTCCAAACCTACCAGTGAAATACGTATATTTTTGTTTTTTACAATTTTTGAAACATCTCTTTCTTCTTCGTGTATCCTGCCGTCATCGGCTTTGTACTGGCTTTTATATTCATAAATAAAGACGGGAAATCGTACAATCCCTGCCGAAATACAGGTTATATTTTCGGCGAGGAAGTTTCTCATAACGTACTGGTGCGGCTTCTCCAGACCGCTTCTGTTATTATTATATGCCTTTTTATTATAACATGTTTTTGTTACCTTTCAACGTTATTTCCAGATTCCGATTTCTCCGATTAAAATTACTGATGCGCATCGGATATATCTCATTATACTGATTATAAAAATAAATTTCAATGAATAAATTATGTATATTTCTGAATAAATACTACATTATTTGAAAAAATGATGTAATTTATGTACATATTATGACAAATGCAATAGTACATCGTAAATTAAGTATCTGCTACATTGGCGCAGTATGATTTCTTCATATGCAAGGCGGCGGAATGAGGCGTAGCGATTCCTACGCCGATTGACGACAACGCAGCAGATGAAAAATCAGACAAGTCAATGTGGTAGTTACTTATTTTATGATGTACTAGTACATCAAATTCAAAAATCACAACAGATTAACAGCTTCAAAAAAAGAAGGATAGACTCGCTATCCTCCTTATCGCTATTTCTTAATTTTGAACTTCACGGTTCTTACATTTCCAGCCTTATCCCAGACCTTCAGAGCATACTTACCCTTCTTTTTCACCCTATAACCTTTCTTAGCCTTAGAAACACTGATTTTCTTCTTGTTCAGAGTAACCTTTTTGATTCCAGACTTATCAGATACCTTGAACTTCACTAATCATAAAACTTACATTTTTTCCCAATTTGAACCGGACAACATTTCCTGCTTTGTCTGAAATCTCAACACTCAGCTTTTTCTTCTTCAATCTGCTACCCTCATAATAAATGCGGGCTTGTCTATCTACTTTTTTATTCTTCTTTTTTTACTTATCTTTGCAGATGGTTCATATTCATACTTTTTGTTTTTGTACTTTTTCTTGAGATTAATATTCTTACCATTAATCTTAAGAGATTGAATTCCTGAATCTTCATCCTTAAACTCTAAAATTCTTAAATCGTAAAAACCTCTTAACATAACATCCGGTGCTTCATCATCATATCGGAATGTCTTTGAGACCGTTTTATCATTTTCACCCGTCACCTCTATTGTATTAGGACCTTGCACACAGTCATAATACGTCTCATTAAGATTAATATCATATATATTATCGCCATATATTTCTGTGTTATTTATCTTAATTGATTTTATTCCCGACGGACACTTAACATTAATTTTAGATATATCCTCTCTATTTATATACCCACCTTTTTTATTCGGAATCTCAATTGTAGGAGCAATGTCCAACAAAACTTTTCCCTCTTGTGTATATGCATAAAATATATCGAAGTTCTGATAATTATTATATATAACAGTTTTATTGTCATTGGGATCAATCTGTCCATTGGTATCCACAATCGGACTTGGCATTGTAACCCTCACTGTATTGTTCGTCAGAACACAAATCGCCTTAGACTTATGTCTTTTCAATATCTGTTCCACATCTTTTCTATCGAGTTTGAACATTGTATCTGATATAATATAGCGCCTACTAAGTCCACTTATCCAGTATCCTGCATAAGGGCAACTATTGGAAACATAATATATACCATTCCCTGTATCTACTTCCTTATAACAATTATATTTCATCAATTCTTCTAACGTAGAACCATTTTTTTCTATCTCTTCTTTGGTATATAAGTCTTGGTAATTAATCTTAACTCTGCCATTTTCACTTATTATGGTAATATCATTTGTGGTACATCCCGTTAATCCCAATGTTCCTAGCAGCAAAAGTACCGCTATCATTATTTTTTTTATCATAATATGCTCCCTCATATACTAATTTCCACACATATTGCGCCATCCATATTTTTTTGTTGCTGTATAGAAATCATCCTCTGATGTATATATATTCTCTCTTGCATAAGTTCTGGCTACTTTTAAATCCGCCTTCGTCTGAGGATACGGCATAGTCTGCCATCCAAAAGAACAATGATTATCCTTCACAGCCCACTTAACAGTACCAACCGAATCAAAATTACTACATAATCCCCACCATACCATAATCTGCTCTACCGGAACTTCTAATTTCTGAGTGGTACCCTTAATTGGTTTTCCCTTCTTATTTACAACCTGATATGCAAAGACATAACGGTATTTTCCATTAGTCTGTTTATACTTACGAATAGAATACAGATGGAAAATATATTTCTTATTGGCTTTTACAAACCCTTTCTTTACATCCCTGTCTTTTTTACTATATGTTCCATTAACAGGCCATTCAAATTCTTTGGAATCTCTTTTTACTTCCTTTACAAGTTTTTTTGTATTCACTTTTTTAATGGGAAGTACTTTAACAGGAATCGTTACATTTAATTCTGAAGACGCAACCGTAATATTAGCGGTACCTTCCTTTTTTGCTTTGATAATTCCCTTTTCATCAACAGCAGCAACCTTCTCATTGCTGGAAGTAAAGGTTACGCCAGCTAAAGTACCTACACTTTCCGTCATATATACATTATCTTCGCCGTCTTCTACCCCGTATTCATATGTAACAGAAGGACTCCATTGCATTCCCACATAGAGTCTATGGGTTTCCACCTTTTCCTTTCCCTCACCCCCACACAGTTCATCATAAGTTACATGAATCAGCGGTTTCTTTTCTGCATGTGCCACGAATCCATTGCCCATACACGCCACCATGAACACTGCAAACATTGCAAACCGTAATATTGTCTTTGTATGTTTTATCTTCCCTTTTTTCTTAAATGTACACATCTTTTTTTCCTCTCTTTTCTTCATATCATTTCGTTAAAATAGACATTTAAATTACTTACTACAATTGATTTTCATTCATATCTGTATCACACTGATAACCCATGAATAACCAAAGAGCTGTTGTTAAATCTATGCCTTCTAAACTAAATTCATTATAATATAAATTGTCCCCTTCCTCATATAATGCATCATAGCTTAATTCATACACTCCATTTTCAGTAGTAACAGTAACTTTACATTTAATAAATGTATTATCATAGCTTAGAAGGGAGTTAAGCTCTGGTACAGAGACTTTACAACCGGGAGTCCACGAATAAGGATATGATGCCACTGTCACTTCATTAAGCTGCAGGTTATTTTCACTATCCGGTTCCAAATAGTATTCTTCAAATATAATACTGGCAGCTATAATCTTATTACCTAGTGCATCATATGCCTGTTCATCTCGTGTACATTTTACAACCTCTTCCCATGGCTCATCATTTTTACATTCCAGATGATTCGTAATCTTATTTTTGTCCGGAATTTTAACTGTAAACCCTTCAAAATCTTCCTTCTCCATAAATTCCACAATAAGTGCTTTTACTACCGTTTCTTTTTCTAAGAAATTGATATTGAACATGCGCTGGGCAGATATATCAATACATCGAAATCTATTATTATTCTCACTATCACAATGATTATAATGCTTATATTTTGCTTTAAATTCTATACCAATTTCTGCATTTATATCTGCAATATCCCAACAAGAACACCATTCCAACATTATCTCAGGTTGTATTCCAAATTTCAGCGAAGCTTCTAACTCAAAATCATCATTGAATGATACATCTTTACTAAACTGTGGAGAAGTAGGATTATCCATCGAAAGTCTGACCTTATGTACAGAGTTCAGTACCGGCTTATATGACAATTTTCCTTCTGCCTCGAAAATTACATAAAGTGCCATATCTAACTTAAATCCATACTTTAAAGGAACTTCAACACTCTCTATTAAAGGAATTTGTGAAGTAACAGTACCTTCTAACGAAATATCTGCTGATGCTTCGTTATTCATACTAATACTTAATTCCTGTATTTTTTTATTTCTGATTTCAAAATCGAAATCTATAGATGGTTGATTGATTGTAAATGTTACTTCTGTTTGAGTCGTAGTAAGTGTCTCAGGATGAAGCACATCTACACTCTTTTTAATTTTCCATGCATTCTCGTTTGATGAAGACACGTTTAAAATTTCCGGCGCATATTTCAAATCAAATGATTCTGAATTATCATCTGAATCTGTTTCTTTTACAAAAGAAGCACCCTCTGCCAACACCGGATTTTCCAGATTGGATATTGTACCGGAAAGAGACAGATTTTCAAACACATCACCTAATTCCGTAACCGGTCTTCCCCAAATATACATTATCCCATCTCTTTCTTCAAACGCTTCAATTTTACAAGCAATTCCATCCGGATTTTCATTATTTCCCGGAAGTAAAATTATCTTATTCTCCGAAAAAGATACGGAATTTGAAGCATCGGAAATCGAAATATTGTATGTGCCATCCGGCTCCATTTCCATTGAATAATCTGTTATATTTTGTAATTCATCATATATAACATTATCCTGAAACTCTACCGCATCTTTTTCTGTAATTGGTGCATTCAATTGATTCCATTGTTCTTTTACAACAGAAAGACACACCGTCTTTTCGTTTTGATTTAACGCTCTTTGAGGTTCGAATTTCTGACCGGAAAGAGAAAACATCTTATTTCTTACTGCAACATTATCATATTTTGCATAA
>JAQXLK010000020.1 GCA_029012085.1 Clostridiales bacterium | reverse complement strand
AATGCTTCCTTTTCCAATGCCGGCTTTGCTGGCAATTTCGCTTACAGAAATATTCTGAATGGTCTTTTCCTCTAATAGTTGCTGAAGTGCATCAAGTATTTTCGTTTTTTTGTTTCTATTTGACATATTAAAAAGTCACCTACCTAATTTTTCACTATACTATATCAGTTAATTGTATCACATTCACAAAGTATGAACAATTACCTAAATTTGTATTTTTTTCGTATATTTTTTCTTATGACAGGAATTGACCGCCGGTCGAATGATGTGATATAATCAATTAAAATAATTCGACCGATGGTCGAAAAAGTGTTTGGAGGATAAGATGACATACGCAGATTATTATTATGAAATGAAGAAAAAATTTATGGGAACCGATGTAAGTGATATTAAGGAGCACCTTGCATATCAGTTTGATATTGAGGATGAAGAGGCTGGTGGTATTTTTTATGTGGAAGTAAAAGATGGACAGCTTTTTGTGGAGCCTTATGCATATTATGACAGGGATGCAAAGTTTATTGCCGATGTAGATACTTTTATGAAGATTGCCGAGGGTAAATTAGATCCTGTAGCGGCATTTACTGCACAGAAGCTTAGAGTAGAAGGTAATATTGATAAAGCTCTAAAACTGAAAGAGATTATTGAACTAAAGCAAAAAGCAGAAAAGAAAGCAGCAAAAGCAGCAAAGTCAGCAGCTAAATCAGCAGCAAAGTCAACAAAGAAATAATGGGTTTAGCCGGTTAGGCATGGAGGAAGTATGGGTATTATTAAAAATGGAATTGCTTGTGCCGGAGTGCTTGCGGCCGCCGGAGCAATCGAGACAGCATATTTTTATAGAAGAACGATGATTAGACAAAATGCAGATGTGGAACGTACGATGAAGATGGCAGGTACGGACTGGTCCCAGTATTCGGATATTTTAGCAGAGCGAAAGGCTTTCATGTTGGCGCAGCCTCATGAGGATGTGTATCAGACAGCTTTTGACGGATTAAAGCTTCATGCTTCGTATTTTCCGGCAATTAATGAGAATGCAGGTAAAAAGCGCATTGTTATCTGTTTTCATGGATATACCAGTAAAAGCTTGGCAGATTTTACGGGACTTACAGATTATTATTTCCGGAATGGCTATGCTATGTTGCATCCGGATGCACGGGCACATGGAGACAGTGAAGGAAAGTATATTGGTTTTGGGTGTTTAGATAGAAAAGATGCACTTGGCTGGATTGACTGGGTGATTCAAAAGTGTGGAACGGATGTTGAAATATTCCTTCATGGAATTTCCATGGGTGGAGCCACTGTGCTGATGGCAAGCGGTCTTACGCTGCCACCGCAGGTTAAGGGAATTGTCTCAGATTGCGGTTTTACATCTCCCAAAGAGGTTTTTACCCATGTATTAAAGACAATGTACCATCTTCCACCTTTTTTTGTTATGCAGGGGGCTGAGATTGTGAATAAAAAGCTTGCCGGATATGGTATGGATGAATGTAATGCTAAGAGGGAAGTTGCTAAAGCAAAGATTCCAGTTTTATTCATTCATGGTTCAAAAGACACTTTTGTTCCGACTAGAATGTGTCAGGAGCTATATGACTGTTGTGCATCACCGAAGAAGATGCTGATTGTGGAAGATGCAGCTCATGGAGAGAGTTATTTTAAGAATATGCCAGCTTATGAAAAAGCATTAGATGAGTTTATAGCAGATTGTGAAAAAGAGGAGGAAAAAGAAGCGTGAAAACAAGAAAAGGTTACAAAACGTATCCATTGACCGTTGCTCAGAAGTTTCATTTTTACTATTTAAATTACTGTCCGAAGAAAGAAGTTGTGAACATCGGAACCAGCCTGACCATTGAGTATGAGTTAAACATCGATGTATTAAGACAGGCAATCTATCAGGCATATGAACGCTGTGAGTCTATGCGTCTGCGTTTTGCCTATGATAAGAAGGAAGAACAGTGGTATCAGTATGTGGTGGATAAAGAAGAACGTGAAATTGAGTATGTAGATTTTTCAGGAAAAACCATGGAAGAGGCTGAAGCCGTTATGACAGAGTGGACCCAGGTTCCATTTGAAAGAGAGGATGCTCCATTGAACCGGCTTGTAATTATCAAAACGCCGGATGGCAATCAGGGTGTTTATCTTTTGGCTGACCATTTAACATTGGATGCGCAGTCACTCATTTGCTTCTTAAAGGATATTATTGAAATATACTGCAGTATTATGTATGAAGGTGTGGAATATCCAAAAGAGATGCGTTCTTATATTGAACAGTTAGAAAAGGATTTGGCATATGAGGCAGGAAGTAAGGCACAGCAAAGAGACAGAGAATTTTTCTATAAGCTCATTGAACAGTCTGAACCGATTTATAATGGTATTGATGGTCCGGAAGCTCTTTTAGAAGAGAGAAAGAAAAATCCAAAGGCAAGATCCGCTAAGTTTATTTCTAAAAATGTGGATTCTGCATTGGATATCTTCCATTTAGAGGAGGAACCGACGGCCCGCTTGATGAAATTCTGTGAGGAACAGCATATCTCTCTTCAGTGTTTATTAATCATGGGAATTCGTACATATTTACAGAAAATGAATGGAAATGATGATGTATCCATTAACGTGGCATATGCAAGAAGAGCAACTTTGGCAGAGAAGAAGTCTGGTGGTACCAGAATTCATTCCTTCCCGTTTCGAACGATTATTTCAGAGGATATGACCTTCCTTGATGGAATTCATGTGATTCGAGATGGTCAGAACGAAATTTTCAGACATACAAATTTTGATCCGGTGGAGTATCGGGCATATAGAAGTAAAGTATTCCCGATTGAGCCGGGAACAAGTTATGAACCGATGTCATTGACCTATCAGCCAATGACACAGAAAGATCAGGGACTTAATAAGCTTGGAGATATTAAGTATAAGACAAAGTGGTATCCAAACGGAGCAACCACCCAGGCTATGTATTTAACGGTTATGCATAGACCGGAGGATAACGGACTTGATTTTAATTTTGAACATCAGGTAGATGCTATTTCAAGAGAGAAGCTGGAATATTTTTACTATTATATGTGTAAGATTATGTTTAAGGGAATTGAAAAACCATATCTTAGTATTGGAGATATTATTAAACTTATATAAGTATAAGGGTGAAGTTAGAAAAAGGAGGAGCATAGAAAATGTTTGAAAAATTAGCAGATATTATTGTGAATTATGTGGAAGTGAACAAAGAAGATATTAAGCCAGAATCACGTTTTATGGAGGATTTAGGATTTACGTCATTTGATTTTATGAGTATGTTAGGCGAAATCGAAGATGAACTTGATGTAGAAATCGTTCAGGAGGAAGCAGCAGATATACGTACAGTACAGGAAGCAGTTGACTATCTGGAAAAGATTTCAGCTTAGAAAGGAGAACCGTATGAACGTTTTGAGCAGTACAATCAGAGAATTGTTAGTTAAGTCAGAAGCGGCTTATGGTTCATGGGATGCATTTCGCTATAAGGTAAAGAAAAGTGATGGCGAGGGAAAAAAAGCAGTAGCAGTTGAAAGTAAAACCTATACGGACTTGAAGAAGGATTCGGAATGTTTTTCAGCTGCATTGGATTCTCTTGGAGAGCAGAATGGTCATATTGCCGTGTTGGGAGCAACTTCCTATGAATGGGTTACTGCATATATGGGAATTGTGAACAGCGGAAGTGTGGCAGTTCCGCTGGATGCCCAATTGTCAGCGGAAGAGTTGTGTGATTTAATCAATCGTGCAGAGGTTACGACTCTTGTTTATGACGAAAGCAAAGCAGCGGCAGCCAGCGAAGCAAAAGAAGCATGTGCAGGATTAAAGCACTTGATTTCTATGAGTAAAGAAAGTAAGGTAGAAGGTGCCTTATCCTTTTGGGAGCTTTTAGGTCAGCAGCAGCCAGGGTATGGTTACGAACCTGAACCGGAGGATTTAGCCACGATTATGTTTACTTCCGGAACAACGGGAAAGAGCAAAGGAGTTATGCTTACACACCGTAATTTGGCAGAAAATGCAACTTGTCTGGATATGCGGATTGAACCGGGAACTGTTATTATGTCAGTTCTTCCGATTCATCATGCCTATTGCCTTAGTATGGATATTTTAAAGGCGCTTTCATTGGGAAGTGTTATCTGTATTAATGATTCTCTTCTCAGAGTTGCAAAAAATATCAAATTGTATGAACCGAATATGATTTTAATGGTTCCACTTATGATTGAGACTCTTGCAAAGAAGTTGGAAGAGGCAGCATGGATGCCGGCAGCACTTGTGAAGGCAAAAGTGTTTGGAAAGCAGTTCCATACGATATGTAGTGGTGGAGCATACCTGAATCCGGCCTACATAGATACTTTTAAGAAATATGGGATTACCATTTTACAGGGTTATGGTATGACAGAATGTTCTCCTGTTATTAGTACAAACTTAAGCTGGAATAATAAACAAGGCTCTGTTGGTAAACTGATGCCAAACTGTGAGGCAAAAACGGTCGATGAAGAGTTATGGGTAAAAGGTTCCAGTGTAATGCAGGGATATTACCATATGCCGGAAGAGACGGCAGCAACCTTAGAGGATGGCTGGCTGAAAACCGGAGACCTTGGATATGTGGATGAGGACGGTTTTGTATTCCTGACCGGAAGAAAGAAAAATCTTATTATTACAGCCAACGGTGAGAATATATCACCGGAGGAGATAGAGAATAAGATTGGAGAAAACCGGTTAGTTCAGGAAATTCTGGTACGCGACAGTGAAGGCGTGATAGAAGCAGAGATTTTTCCGGATTATGAATATGCAGGAAAGAAAAAGATCAAGGATATACAGGCTGAACTTCAAAAGATGATTGATGAGTACAATAAAACAGCACCACCGTATAAAAGAGTATTCAAACTAAAGGTCCGCGAAGTTGAATTTGAGAAAAACACAACGAAAAAGATTAAGCGTTTCTAAGAGTCAAAAGGAATAAAAAGCAGCTGTTGCATTGAAGATTAATTTCGTGTAACAGCTGTTTTTTGTTTCGTCTGAAAAAAACAGATAGAATAATGAGAAAGAATAGTGTATAATGGCTTTATTATATGTAAAGGAGAGCAGGAAACAATGAGTAAAGAGATTCCATATAAGATTTATCTAGAAGAAAATGAGATGCCAAAGGCATGGTATAACCTCCGTGCAGATATGAAGAATAAACCGGAGCCGCTATTGAATCCGGGTACGTTACAACCGGTTACTTTAGAGGAACTTTCCGGTATTTTTTGTGAGGAGCTTGCAAAACAGGAGCTGAATGAGACAGATGCTTATATTGAGATTCCGGAAGCAATTCGTAAGTTTTATAGAATGTACCGTCCGTCACCTTTGGTTCGTGCATACTGTTTAGAGGAAAAGCTTCAGACTCCGGCTAAGATTTATTATAAGTTTGAAGGTAATAATACAAGTGGAAGCCATAAGTTAAATTCTGCAATTGCACAGGCATATTATGCAAAACAGCAGGGGCTTAAGGGCGTTACCACAGAGACAGGTGCCGGTCAGTGGGGAACTGCATTATCCATGGCATGTTCTTATTTTGATTTGGATTGCCAGGTATATATGGTTAAGGTTTCTTACGAGCAAAAACCATTCCGTCGGGAGGTTATGCGTACATATGGTGCATCTGTTACCCCGTCACCATCAGAGACCACAAAGGTGGGACGTGAGATTTTGAAGGAGCATCCTGGTACAACAGGAAGCCTTGGTTGTGCGATTTCAGAAGCAGTAG
>JAQXLK010000019.1 GCA_029012085.1 Clostridiales bacterium | reverse complement strand
CGCAGCGCCGATCAAATACAGCGGTATGCTTTGCGATTTGAGCTTGTCTGCGAACCGTATCAGCGAATTATCACCGTCGCTTGTGCAGGCGGTCGATGAATGATACAGCGTATGCAGCACCGCAGCGTTTTTTTCGGGATTTACCGAAATGCAGCTGTAATCGAGCGACGGGTAAGGGGACAGGCACAGCACATTTTTGTTAAATTTTATCGGCAATTTTTGCAGCCCGACCGCTTTTTTGCATAAATCGTCGCCGGTGGGATTGCGGCTGTCAGCATTCGGCACAAAGCTGCCGTTTATCATCTCGCCGAAATCAACGCCGTGATACGATGAAAAGCTGTCGGTATCGTCGGCGGTATTAAGCCGTGTGCCGAGATATACGGGCATTTTGCCGCTTTTATCACGGTAGATAGCATATACTACCGGCAATGCTGCATTGTTGATGAAATCGACAGCCGCCGCAAAATTTGCAACGCCGTTAGAGTGCATATCGTCAATTTGGCGGTCGGCGGCGATTAGCACAACGGGGATTTTGATGCCGCATAGCAAAAAGCTCATCGCTGCGGCGGTGTAGGCGAGTGTATCCGAGCCGTGCGCTATGATTATGCCGCTATACTTTGAATCATCGCTCAACTTTTCGCAAACGGCGTCATACAGCGTCTGCCAATGTGAAATACATAAATTCTCGCTTAAAATATTGATAGGCGAAATACTGTCAAACTCGGCGTTTTCGCCGTATTGCGCACGGTACTTCTCAATCAGCCGATATTTTGCGGTGTCGTCAACATTGGTTATGCCGCCGCTCGATTTTGAGCCGATTGTGCCGCCCGTGAAAATCAAAAGTATCTTTTTCAAAGCAAATTCTCCGAAAACATATAGTATGCATAAATTTTATCATACTGCATACCGCTTGTCAAGAAAGCATGAAAAAAGCAGACCCGCGAGAAAGTCGCAGGTCTGCGAAAATGATGATGCGATTATTTGTCAAGCGCTTTGAAAATCGGTTTGATATTTACAATGATTATTGCGCCGACAATGGTGATGATTAGTTCGGGAATCATATAGCTTCCATTGTATGAAAGCGAGTAAGCCCAAACGCTCTGCCAGCCGTCGGCATAGTCTGCCCAAACGGTAACGCCCGAGAGAAAGTGGCAAGCGTATCTAATGAGCGATACAACGCCTGCGCCGACTGCGATTGATACGGTGTTGTTTTTGATGAGCTTTCTGAACATACCCGCAAGACCAAGTCCACCGAATGCAACGATGTAGTCAAGCAATGCAACTGCCAAATATGCGCCGATACCCGAAACATAGCTGAAATTTTCAAGACCGAACATCATATTGATAACGCCCATAAGCACGCCGCATACAAGTCCCCACGGAACACCGTAGCAGAATGAGAGCAGCACTATCGGTACCTGACTGAACGCTGTGACCGCTCCGCCGAACGGAAGCTTAATCGGCGTTAATTCGTTCAGCACTACTGCGAGCGCAATGAACAGCGCGCTGATTACAAGCCGTTTTGTTGTGAATCTGTTTTGTTTTCTGTCTGACATAAATTTGACCTCCGAAATTTTTTGCAAAATAAAAAACGCCCTGCTGACGCAAAGGATAAATCCATGCGCGCAAAACGCTTAATATAAATCGTTCCTACGTCGGCATTATCCGCATCAGGTTATAAGGGTCCTGCGGCAGCATATAGCCGCAATCTCAGCCGAATTTGCTTTCAGCACCCCTGATATTCGCTTTTTATCTGCAATTCATATTGTATCACAAAGCGGCGATTTGTCAAGCATTTTTTTAGATTTTGCCTAAAACCGCCGCAATATGTCAAATAATAGTCGAAATAGATATGTTTACGTACATTATATCGGTTGATATGCGCTGTGTTTGTGACTTTGTAAAATCAGCCTTTCATCAGCTTGACCATGACCGCTTTCTGCGCGTGCAGACGGTTTTCGGCTTCCTCGAATATTTCAACAGCGTGCTCCTCGAATATATCGGCGGTGATTTCCTCGCCTCTGTGAGCGGGCAGGCAATGCTGAACCATGCAGCCGCTGTTTGCACATTCGAGCAGATCGCGGTTAATCTGATAGCCCTCAAACGCCTTTGCACGAATTGCACGCTCGTCCTCCTGTCCCATTGACGCCCAAACGTCGGTGATAAGTACATCGGCATTCGACGCTGCAAGCTTCGGGTCGGTGAACATTTCAAAATTGCCCTGCTCCTCGGCGAATTTGAGTACCGTTTCATCGGGTGTATAGCCGTTCGGGCAGGCAACCGAAACTTTCATACCTGTTTTTAGACCGCCGACAATCAGCGAATTCATCATATTGTTGCCGTCGCCGATAAAGCACATTTTCAGCCCCTCAAGGCTGCCCTTGAACTCGCGAATCGTCATCAAATCGGCAAGCACCTGACACGGATGGCA
>JAQXLK010000018.1 GCA_029012085.1 Clostridiales bacterium | reverse complement strand
ACCTTCATAGACAATGGACCTTCAATCGTCTTAGAGTAAACTGGCTCTATCGGACGGATAACTATTCCCTCCTTGTTCAGGCCGGAAGCATACATGCCCTTTGCTCTCTCCAAAAGAACATCCACACTGTCATATTCAAATACATCCTTTTCCTCTTCAACCGGAACCATCTTAAGCTTTAACAGTTCACACAACTCTCTCATCTTAGCCAAAGGCAATCTTCTGTGAGTATCCAAATCAATCATGGTAAACACATACCATTCCGGTTTCACAAGCTTTAATCTATTCTTCTGAATTCCCGCACCACAGAATTCTCCCTGAATTGCTATATTCGGCAGATTGTTTTCTGCTACTCTTTCAGGAATTCCATTCTCATGCGCATATTTCCACATAGCGCACTTATCATCATCTGCATATTCATAATTCCTTCCGCAGATTCCAAAGTGGCCATCCTTCCAATACATAGTGACGCTGGTTCCATCCATTTTTGTACTGATATAATATCCCTTTATAGCCCTGAACTCCTCAATCAGCTCTGGATAAGACTGTACCCTGAGTTCATCTGTCTTAGGGATTCCATCAGGGAAATCTCCAACAACAGTTCCACTATTGGTAACTCTTTCCTCGACTTCCCACTTCTTGATTCCAAGCAAAGCTGTAACATCGTCGCCCAGCTCGTAATTACCTTCGGGCAATATCGATAACGGCTGAACCAATCCCTGTGATATCTGTCCTCTGAAATTCAAAGTTTTTAACCGAAAACCTTCTCCGAGAATCTCACTCTTCTTAAAACTATTGCTTCTCAAAAACTCAAACTGTTCACATACAGGAAGGAACGAATCAACTTCCATATATACGCAATGATCTCCAACCTTAAACTGTCCCTTATTTGCAACACACTGCCATCCAAGTACATGAACGCACTCTATTCTATCTGCTCCCTCTATTGGAGTTATGTGATGCACATACTGCACCGATGCTAATTTTCTCTTTTCCATTTCAAAATACCTTTATTTCAATTGGCGTAACACCAATAAAAAATCCTCTCTTAAAACAATTCTGATGAAATCATTTTAAGAGAGGAAATATGTTTTGTCATTGTACCAGTAGTATAAAATACTACGGTCACTTAGCGCCTACTTCAATAGCCTTTTCTGCTTCAATATCTGCAAGTACCTTATCGCCATATTTCATAATCATTCTAGCCATAAACTCTGCGCATCTTTCCATATTCAGTTCCTGTTCACGAGTCATAGGAATACGACCTTTAGGAAACAGTTTTTCATCTAACATCTCCATACCTAGTCCGCCTCCTGAAAAATCTTATTATTTCTAACAAGTTCATTGAAAGAAGCTGGCGCATAATTGTTAATCATACATCCGGCGTTCAAAGCCCTCGGCCTGCTCTTCATAATTTCATATGTCTCTGCCTTCTTACAATGAATATGTCCATAAATATGCCAAGTATCACGAAAGAACCCATTCCATTCAGCAATCGGGAAATGACAAAGGCATAAATCCTTATCGTCATCCTTCACATACATCATACGCTCAATCCCTTCCAGATAATGCTGTGCCGCCTTATTTGTCAAAATAGGCGTATCGTGATTACCAAGAACCAAAATCTTATGCCCCTTCAGCTGTCTCAAATACCACTCCGGTCCCTTCTGGCTGTGGTAACATATATCACCTACTATATACACCGTGTCATCTGGTTGAACCCGAGAGTTCCAACACTGCATAATATAGTGATCCATCTCTTCCACATCAGCAAATGGACGATGATCGAAACCAATTACATTCTTATGTCCAAAATGCATATCGCTTATATATAAATTCATTAAACATCACTCCTACGAAATTCTTATAATCTGCTCATAAAGCAAAATCTCTTCTGCATTCACATTTCGGTTGTCGTGATAATGTCCGAAAAACCATTTCTTGAAACTGGTAGTCTGACGTATCTCCTCTAGATAAGTAGTCTCTATATCCGGCTTATACATACTACCACCAAGCAGAATCTGAGTGCTTGAGGAACAGCAATGCGTAACTATAAAATCAACTTTATTGTCATACGCCGCCAGATTCTTACGCCCTTCCTCCATCTCTTCTGCAGATGGAAGTTCCTGCTGCCACCAGCTCACATGATTAATTCGATATGGACGCCATCCCTGATCCAGTTCCTTCTTCTTTTTCTTATAGTCAGGATCGTCCGGTTCAAGAATTCCCCCGTCTATATCATGACTGCTTGCGCCACCAAACGTGAAAATACTTTTTCCTTCAATTTCAAACACCTGACCTCTCATCAAGTGAATGACTGAAGGTCTGATTTTATGAACCTTGCCACCGTGCCATTCCTCTACCGGATAATCATAAAGTCTGTCAAAATTCTCATGATTACCATCAACAAATAATGTGGTAAAGGACTTACACTCTAGCCAGTCCATAAGCATTGTTTCTTCTTTACTTTCTTCGCCTTTATTCCAGACTCCACCAAAATCCCCACATATAATTACAAAATCTTCCTTCGTCATTTCTTTCTGCTCTGGGAAGATACTCATATTAAATCGTTCAAAATTCTGATGACAGTCACCAGTTATATAAATCACTCTTCATCACTTCCTTTAGGAATATTTTTCTCCAGACGCATATCGTAATCCTTCATAGACATTCCTGCAGCTTTTCTCTCAGTCGCTCTATCTATAATTTTCCGATGAATTCCTTCTATATCAGAAAGAATTCCATCCTTAATCAATTTTCCAAGATTGACAGGCGTAAAT
>JAQXLK010000017.1 GCA_029012085.1 Clostridiales bacterium | reverse complement strand
TCAACCCCTTTCTCTTTGCTATCTTTTCCCTGCTGTTTGGCAATGATCTCCTTATTGATTTTCAACCGCTCATGAATAGATTTCTTTTCCTTTTTCTCCATTGTTTTTTTGCCCTCTACAAAAGAGCCCTGTTTTAGAGCGTGTTTGAAAAATAAAAATTGCACAAAATATATGTTTTACCTGCCTTTCTCATGTTAAAATAAAGAAAAAGGTTAAAAAAACATATGTTTTGTGCATATTTTATTTTTCAAACACGCTCTAGTCCGGCCAATGTTCCTTTATTCTCATTGAAAAAATTTTCATGAATTACAGCCAAACGATCAATATCATACGCAGCCCCTGTTTCTTCAAAAACTTCCCTTTTCACTGCATCCTCAGCAGTTTCTCCCATATGGACACCACCGCCTATAGAGTAATAATAGTCTTCTAGTTCATTCCCTGCAAACAAAACACAGCCAGATTCAACAATAATAGCTGCTGCTCTATATCGAAATCCCTTTATTTCCGGGCTTTTTTAGCACTTTTTTACCTTGCTCTTGCTCGTAAATATCTACTCGTTCAATGAAACTATTGAGAAATTCTTTCTTTTCCGCATCACTGAACTTATCATACAGTTTATCAAAATACAAAAGAAATTGATAGATGTTGTCACCGAAAATTTTCTGCTGTCGTTTGTATCCGCATCTGTAACCATTTACTGTAGTACGGTGCTTACAATGGTAATAGTAATAATCCTTATATATTCCGTCTTTTTTCTTCTTGCGATTTACACTGCCGTACATCGCAGCACCGCACAAGAAATTAAGTTCAGGGAGCATAAACTCACAAAAAACGATATCAATCAACTCCATGAATATAAGAAAGAATCCTGCTTTGTAGGATTCTCCGCCTGCAGCGGGTTGCTTTCAGCAACATATTCCTTTCCGCCGCAGTGCGATCCTGCCCGGAGGGCTTTTTTATCTTATAGGAAAGTCGAAGGACTTTCCTATAAGACAAAAAAATCGCCACCTGCTGTGAAGTGACGATTTGTGTATTTGATATTCTGTTTTAACGGATAAGCCAACTGTAATCTTTACGGCAGTCAAGGATATAATCCACATAAACCGTATCATCTTGGATTTGGCAAAGGACGAGATCCCACTTTGCAACAAACATCTTATGATATTTATTCGTCGTCATATACACTTCTTCAAAAAACGGAAAACGCTGCGGCATACGTTCTAAAGAACGCATTGCTTCCATAAACTCTTTCTTTTTCGCTTTGGCAGCATCTTTATTAACCTGTGCCATAAAATGAATATGTGTTCCCAACATTCGCTTTGCCCTGTCGGAAACAATGACTTTATATTTTTTATCTGACATAGGCTTATACCTCTGCGATTACGTCGTCAAGGTAAGCATCGAGCTCATCAAGAGTGCATCCGTTTCTTCCTGCTATTCTGTCTTCTTCGACAGCAAGCAGTTCTTCTCTTAGCTTTAGCATTTTTTCCCGACGATTATAAGTTTCAATATCCATAACAACCAAATCTCCTTCACCATTCTTTGTAAGGAATATCGGCTCTGCCGTTTTACGACACATATCTGCAATCTCTTTGTAGTTCTGTCGGATTGCTGCTGATGGACGAATATTCATATTTGCACCTCCTTAAATTCAACTCATCCAGATTCAACTCTACTTCAGTATGGTGGTCGGCATTAAGTTTGGACAATAAACATACAGTCTCCACATGGGTCGAGACAATGTCTTGGATGTCGGCAGAGCACGGGAACAAATCATACCCCCATGTATGAGAGAACAGATCTACTACCACAAGTGACACCTTGCATATCAAAAGTCTTTTATTTCAAGTTCATCTTTTACAAATAATTCCATATCAATTGGATTGAATACAGAATTATAGTAAGCTGCCATCTGTTTCTTTTGCGGATTAATAATTAAAGAGACAAAATCCCCATGATTATGTTGTAATGTACCATGCAGTTCAATGTCAGGGATACTTAAAACAGGAGACAAGTCCAATGGATGTGTATGCGCAATCCCTACCAAAGAATATGAATCTGCCAATTTATATATCTCATGACTCAAATGACGTCCTTTATTCAGAATAGATATTTCGTGCAATAAATTCTCATAATTTTCATCTGAGAAAGCAGCAGTTATTTCGTTTCTATCTTCAAGATTACCCGGGATTATATGCTCGACAACAATTAAACTATTTACTACAAATCCTGCAAGTCCTGCAAGAAGTTCAAAACAGTTTCTTGGACTCCGCTCCCCCCATTCAAAATAAGTCAGCAATTGCTTTGCTGCAGATGGTGTAAAGATTAGCTTTGCATCAGAACTATTATTATAGGTAATCCGTATCCCTTTCATCTTTGGATAATAGAATTGCATTTTATTTCTCAATATTTTTTCACTGTCATTTTTTCGAGATAAATCACCAAACATATGCTCCGTTAAACATATCTTGGGTTCTTGATTTGTAAAATCCCATGTATGAAGGCTATCGCCTTTACATGCTTCATAAAAATCACAATTGCTGCACTTGGTACCTTTCTGTCGATCAGGATTTCTAAACCATCCAAATCCATTTTCCCAAACATCAGCGAAAGAATCTTTTTTTATATTTCCCTGAATCAGTTCCGGAATTCTTGGGACATTTGGGCAAACATAAATATCTCCATTCGCCAATATACTTGCAACATGTTTGCCAGTTTCACAAGAAAAGCTATGATATCTATACAGATTATCATTTGCTCCAAGATAATGGCTGCAACTTGTCATCAGTATAATTTTCCCATTAAACTGATGTGTATCAAAAAAATCA
>JAQXLK010000016.1 GCA_029012085.1 Clostridiales bacterium | reverse complement strand
AGTTGGCGTTATTTGTGTTTTTGTTTTGTGGTGGTAACTTAACAATACTACAAATATACAAAAACTGCTATTTTTATTTTAAAGTAGTGGAAAAATAATTGTAACTTGGGCTAGCCGTCGCGCTAGCGACTTGGTACAATAAAAGAAAAGGCAGAAATGATAGAAAACTCTATTGTTCCTGTCTTTTTTCTGTTTGGAAATTCTCTATAAAGATACCTGACAAAACAACTACTTGACATTACAGAGTAGCGGTGTTATAGTATGACTACTTGATAATACAAAGTAGATGTAGTAAAAAGAAGACAGGTGACAAATATGGAAGACACACAATTAATGAAAGGAATTCTGGAAGGCTGTATTTTAGCGGTTATTAGTCGTGGGGAGACCTATGGATATGAGATTTTGTCAGAACTTATGGATTACGGCTTTACGAATTTGCAGGAGGGAACGCTTTATCCCATATTAACCAGACTGGAAAAAAAGAAATATATCAGCTGCCGTAAAGCAAAGTCGCCTCTTGGTCCTGTTCGGAAATATTTTACGATTACCCAGGAGGGAAGTGATTGGCTGGTAACATTTAAGGAAAGTTATCGAAATATTGCAAAGGTAGCAGATGAGATATTATTTGGTAAAGATGAGTGAAGACTTAATGCGCATGAATGCATGTGTATCGCATTAATGAATTATGTAAACTAGGAGAAGAAAATATGATTGGACGTTATGTAATGTTGGAAGATCAGTTGACAGGTGATTATAAGGAGATTTTTGCAAAGATAAAATTCTATACCACGATTCATGAAATTGATGAAAATACCTGTAATGAGATGTTGATGGATTTATTGGATATGCTGCTTGAGGCGCAGAAAAATGGAGATGCAGTGGAGAGTATTGTGGGAGAAGATGTAGAGCTCTTCTGTCGTAACTATTTTTCGGAATATAATAGTGGAAAGCGTATAATAAGTTGGGGTGAACGGATTTATAGAGTTTGTTGGTATATAGTCATATTAGAGATGCTTTTTTATATTTTGGATAGTGAAGAGAATACTTTTATGCAGACAAGTACAGATATTCTTCCGTGGATTGGCGGTTTTGTAGGAGGAGCAGTAATCGGTTTTGTAGTTAATCATATCTTCAAAAAGATATTTTCTAAGAAGATTTCAGGAAAAGTATATTTTGTAAGTATTATTCTTGCTTTGATTTTGTTTGTAGTTGCAACGGGATTTTTACCGGAAACAATTTCTCTTTATGTACCTCTGTGGGTGGAGTGTCTGGTAGTAATTGGATATATTGTCATTTACAAAATGGTTCAATTGGCAGGACGGTATCGTCGTACCGGCTCTTTAAAAAAAGAAAATTCAGAATATCAGGCAACCTTTGGAAAACTGGTTATGGAAGAAGTGGAACGGGAGTGGGATGAGACAAATCAAAATCCGGGAATGTCTTTGGCAAAAGGATTTTTGAAGCAGTATGAGAAAATGAATAAAAGGCGCCTGAAACGGGGAAAGAATCCATTTACAGAGGATGAATTTCATGCAAGAATTGTAAAGAACAACCGGACAACAGGCTGGTCAGTGAGTATAGGGCTGGTGGTTGGAATTGCAGCAGGTTGGTGGATGTCGGTTCTGTCTTATGCAGATGGCCTGTTGGATGGAATATGGGTATTCCTGCTTTTAGAGGCTTTTGCAATATTTATTTGCAGAAAGCTGTTTTTAAACAGGGAAAATGATAAAACAAGAAAGCTGCTGAATATTTGTGAAGAAAGAGACCTGAATATAATTGAATATGCAAGACTTGATGAATTAGAAGATAACAAGCTTATTGAATTATAAATAAGGAATAGTTATTAACTATCCTCTGGATATCTGAAGAAGAGAGGATAGTGTTGTAAAAAAGCCTTCGACGTCAGCTGTTTAGCTGATGCCGAAGGCTCTATGTTTATGGGAGATAATCATTTATGTAAAGAACAGATTTCCTTTAGTTTTCACCCTGTAAAGCTTCGTAACCTTCCTCACCGGTACGAACCTTGATAACATTTTCTACGTCATATACGAAAATCTTACCATCACCGATGTTACCTGTGTAAAGAGCCTGTTTAGCAGCTTTTACAACGCTTGCAACAGGAACCTTGCTGACAATGACTTCAACCTTAACCTTAGGAAGTAAGGTCATATCCATTTCAACACCACGATAGTACTTTGTCTGACCCTTCTGGGCACCACATCCAAGTACCTGGGTTACGGTGATACCTGTTACACCGGTTTCGTTCAGTGCGTTCTTAAGATCCTCAAACTTGTTCTGCTTACAGATAATGGAAATCTTAGAAAGTTTCACATCAGAAGCAATAGGAGCGTCGTTTTCCTTCACCTGAACCGGAATTGCTTCATCGACTGGAACTGCATTTTCTGCAACAACAGGTGTTGTTGCACCACTGCTAATGCGGTCACCATAGGTAAGGAATCCGGCATAAGCACTTTCCAAACCATGCTCTGTTGAGTCAAGACCAAGGATTTCTTCCTCTTCTGTAACACGAAGACCGATGGTAGCTTTGATAATGAGGAATACAATAGTGATTGTAATAGCAGTCCAAGCACCGACAGCAAGAACACCAACAATCTGCTTGATTAATAAGTCAACTCCACCGCCATAGAACAGACCGGATAAAGCAGTATTATCAGGGGCAGTAGTTGTTGCAAATAAGCCAACTGCGAGGGTACCCCAGATACCATTCAACATATGTACGGCAACTGCACCAACCGGGTCATCAATGCGAAGCTTGTAATCAAGAAGCCATACACCGAATACAACTAATAAACCAGATACAATACCTACAACAATGGCACCTGCAGCATCCATAACATCACATCCTGCGGTAATACCAACAAGACCCGCTAAGGAAGCATTTAAACACATAGATACATCAGGCTTACCATATTTAATCCATGTAAAAAGCATACATATAACGGTTGCGATGGCTGGAGCAATGGTGGTAGTCACAAAGATAGAAGCTAACTGTGGAACAGAAGTTGCAGCAGCACCATTGAATCCGTACCAACCAAGCCATAGGATGAATACACCTAAAGCACCAATTGTTAAGTTATGTCCAGGAAAAGCACCAACCTTGATTGTACCGTCCTTTTTCTTTTTAAACTTACCAATACGTGGTCC
>JAQXLK010000015.1 GCA_029012085.1 Clostridiales bacterium | reverse complement strand
TTTCCTTTCGACTAATTAACTGATTCAGGTATCTGTCTCTTTTAATATGCATACGCATCATCTCCATTTTAAACTTTGGTGCAAAATCACCTGAATTTAATATGATTATAGTATAAGCATGATAGAATAACAAGTTTTATTTTAGACTTTGGTGCAAAATCACCCAACTTTAATATATTATTCCCTTTACTTCGAAAACTTATACCTCTAAGACATCAGCCACCATGCCATTAACAGACTGGCAGATTTCTACGGTGTAACCACTGACTATCTGCTGGCACGGACAGAAACAAAATGCCACCCAAACGCATGTCTTGCCGACCTGTGCCTGAGTGACGATATGATAGAATTATTGAAAAATAAGCGGATTGATACTGCTCTGCTGTGCGAGCTGGCAACCCATCCTGATTTTGTGAAGCTGCTTGCGGATATACAAATTTATGTGGAAGGTATCGCATCCATGCAGATACAGAACCTGAATGCCTGGGTGGATGTTGCAAGGGCTGAAATCATGGAAAAGTACCAACCGGATGAGCATGACAAAACCACTTATCTGTTACAGTCTGCCCATGTGGATGAGGGGGATTATTTCAGTAGCAGGGTGCATAAGGATATAGATGGTATCTTGGAGGATTTACAAAAAGCACATATCGGGCGAAGTGACGGAGCACCAAAGTCTACTGTTGCCGAAGAATTGAAACGGGATTTAGAGGAAGTCGTTAATTTTGAAGGCAACTATACAGAACAGCTATTGTTGGTGTTCTGCAAGCAGACCAAGCTACGATACAACAAGCTGTCGGAAGAAGAAAAACAATGGCTGATACGCATTATGCAGAAATCGGAGTTAATAAAAAGTGCTGTTTCTAAGCGAGGGAAAGGGAAAAATAGTTATTGAGTGTTGAGTGTAAAATTATTAAATAACCCATTGAAAATCTATGTCTATTGTGATATCATTTATACGAACATATGTTTGTGGCATTGGTTTTGTGTTATGGATGGAAATGTTAATATTATTACTTTTCCACTAGCGCAAAAAATCATGGGATACGGGCAAATGGACTATTATACTCCAATTAAAGGCAAGGAATAATTACATTAATCCTGATAAGTCTATGCGCTTGAAGTTTTGAATTTGAAGGAGAAACCGAAATGGATATCAATTATAAGCAATGCGCTATTAATTGTGTTGGTGGAGACACATTGAAGCAATATCAGAAACAATTTGATGAGTGCAACCAAGATTTTGACTTATTGTTTTCGAGTGATACAGGCGATGAAGATTTTTATAGAAGAATAATTGAACCAGGACATATTTACGAAACTGGATATCCCAGGTGTATATGTTGGCAGAATAATGATAGCATAGATAAATGCGAGTGCTCAAGACAGGCCATAATCTATCTTTATTCACAGTTGCTCCCTAACCGTGAGATTACAGTCGAAACAATTCAAACAGTTCGAATGGGTGCGGAAAGCTGTAGATTTAGAATCATATTAAGATAGTAAATACTAATAAATCCCAATATAGCGCACAGTTGGAAAAACTTGAAATATATAGAGTGCTTCAAGGAGATAAATTATGCAAATTGGTATGACATTATATATTAGTAACACATTGGAAGCCGTAGAATTTTATAAGCAAGCTTTTGGATTATCCTTAGGGTACAATGAAAAATTTTCAGATGGTACATATATGCATGCAGAGTTGCAAAAAAATGGTGAAAGTGTATTTGCTGTTAGCGAATCAAAAAATAACGAATTAGTTTCTGTTATGCACGAATTTGCAAAGGATGAAATATCGCCGACCACAAGTATTGGTCTTAAATTTGATACAGAAGATGAAAGTATGAACGAATGCTTGATAAACAAGCCAAACCAACTATAGTTGAAATGACAGAATTTTGTGCTGAAAACGCAGAGCTTTTTTCTATGATAAATGATTGGCTGACTACGGCTTTTAACACAGAACCAAAGGTAGTTTTTCCTTACGGTAATAAATATGGTTGGGGTATTGGACATTACAAAAAGAAAAAGCTAATGTGTAATATCTTTGCCGAATCAGGAGCTTTCTCAGTTATGATGAGATTGTCAAATAAACAGTATGACACAGTTTATAATGAACTACAAAAATATACCCAAGAGCACATAGATAATAAATATCCTTGTGGGGATGGTGGATGGATACGCTATCGAGTTATATGCCAAGAACATTATAAAGATATACAGAAACTTTTAACTATTAAATGTCTTTCATAATCAAACAACAAATTGAAATCAGAAAATAATTTTACCAAAATTGTGTTGACTAAAATGTCAACCAAATAGTATACTATCTGTAGAAGGTGATGCACAGCCTTATAAATGAGCGAGTTATAAGTGGGTGATGCACAGCCCTAAAATGAGCGAGTTAACAGATGGTAGAGGCTTCGAAGGTCTCTACCATTTTCTTTACCAAGGAAGGTATTCATATGAAAAATAATATAAGACTTTACGAAGTGAAAAGTGAATACATAAAGTATTTAAGCAATTATCAAAAACATATTTTTGCCCAGGCAGATGGCAAGGACAAACGCAAATACATCGGCATTGTTTTTGAAATAAAGGGTATAAAATACTTTGCGCCATTATCATCCTTCAAAGAAAAACATAAGCAGATGAAAGAAAGCGTAGATTTTATTAAAATTAAGGATTATGCTGTTATTAACCTAAACATCATGATTCCTGTTCCAGATAGCCAGATTGTGAATATTGATATAAACAAAGAGAAGGATGCAAGCTACCGTTACTTACTTCAAGCTGAAAGCCGTGAAGTGAACAGACAGAAGAACCGCATCCGCAAAAATGCCGAGATTGTGTAAAGCCACAAAAAGCATAATGGAGTTTCAACTCCTCTCGCCAAAAGGACAAATGATTTTGATATGTTAGAGAAACTCTGCAAGGAATATTAAGAACATGCATGTTGCGTCTATATACCCTATAGTGGTAGTTCGTAATATACAACAGGTTGCAGAAGCAATGAAAACATATGCTTATATACAAATTCTTTTTCTTATGTGCAACTGGTGCAAATGGTAATATACCCAAATATATTATTAAAAGGCGACCAAAAATGATATAGTGAAAATAAAACAGTAATTAATACTGGCGTAAACATATCACATACAGGGCATAATATCCATTCTTCCAATGGCATATCTATATTTCCCCTTTCATGAGATATATTCCCAAAACGGCATTAAATACAACTGCTGAAAAAGTGCTGAATCTTTCAAATAGTCCAAATACCGCTTTCGGCAACAAAGATGTGCCAATCGGGCCAATTATCATAGCCGCAAGGCAGACAATTGCCCATATACTAAGCGATTTTATCTGTTCATTTTTCGCTCCGATTGCTATCAAAACCAAAGACGCCAGTGATAATACTACAACTAATACTGTAACAACAAGATGCATAACATTTTGTGGATTTAATGCCGGTGCTGAATATTCTGGCTCTCAGAAATCATAATTCCGGAAAATTGGAAAGCGGTGTTCCGGTACACGGAAATCGCCTTATTTGTGCTTAACTATTTGTTCATTTCTGTGAGAATATTTGTCAAGGCCTTGCCGCATCAGCGGTGC
>JAQXLK010000014.1 GCA_029012085.1 Clostridiales bacterium | reverse complement strand
TTCACCCGCCCAAGGCGTTTTGGAAAGACACTTAACATGAGCATGCTGCAGTATTTCTTTGAGGATGCAAGGAATGATGACGGAGAGCGGCAAGACAATTCGTATCTGTTTGAAGGCCTTAAGATTATGGATGCGGGAGAGCAGTATCTGTCTCATATGGGGCAGTATCCGGTAATCAACATGACATTAAAGGGTGGAAAACAGGCTGATTATGAAACGGCATTTCTTATGTTGAAACGTCAGATTACGGATGAGTATAACCGGCATTTGTTTATTTTGAAGGATGAACGTCTGGCAGAGCAAAAGGAACAGTATCTTGCAATTATGCGTGGGCAGGTTGCAGCAAATGAATATAATGACGCACTGAAATTCTTATCCCAGTGTCTGGAAAAATATTATGGAAAAAAAGTCATTATCCTGATTGATGAGTATGATGTGCCATTAGAAAATGCCTATATGCGTGGATTTTATGAGAAAATGATTGATTTTATCCGTTCTCTGTTTGAGTCATCTCTTAAGACAAACAGCAGTCTGGAGTTTGCGGTGATTACAGGGTGCCTTCGGATATCGAAGGAGTCTATTTTTACAGGCATGAACAACTTGAAGATTATTTCCATATTAAGTAAACAATACGATGAGTATTTTGGCTTTACAGATACTGAAGTGTGTAAGCTTTGTGAAGATTACCATATGCCACAAAAATTTGAGACTTTTAAGGAGTGGTACAATGGTTATCTGTTTGGAAATGCTAATGTTTATAATCCGTGGAGTGTCATACAGTTTATGGATGATCTGTGTGCAGATGAAAGCCAGTATCCGTCTGCATACTGGGCAAACACCAGCTCCAACAGCATTGTTCGCAAGCTGATTGACGTGGCAGATGAGGATACGAAGGCAGAGATTGAGGAGTTAATTGAGGGTAAGACCATTGAAAAACCGGTCCATGAGGATATCACATATGATGAGATATACAAAAGCATGGATAATCTGTGGAATTTTATGTTCTTTACCGGATATTTCCGCAAGGTTGGTGAGCGGATGGATGACAGGACGAAACAGATATACGTGGAGCTTACCATACCAAACGAAGAAGTTAAATATATCTTCCGCACGAAAGTTCTTGGCTGGTTTGATGAAAAGGTAAAAGCTCGTGACCGCTCGAAACTGTTTACCGCATTGGTCAATCTGGATGTAGAGACGGTAGAAGAAGAGGTTGTAGATATGCTTTTGGAAACCATCAGCTTTAATGATGCCTATGAAAGCTTTTATCATGGATTCCTTGCGGGAATTCTGTCCGGTATGAAAGGTTACATTGTAAAGTCAAACAGAGAGGGCGGCACCGGACGGAGTGACTTGTTTATCAAACCGGTGACAAGAAGAAAACCTGCGTATGTACTGGAATTCAAGGTGGCAGAGAAATTCAACCAGTTGGATAAAGCAGCCGATGAGGCATTGGCTCAGATTGAAGACCGGGGATATGTGAAAGAGTTAGAGGACGATGGATATGCAACCGTTTACCGGTATGGAATTGCATTTTGCGGCAAGGACTGTATGGTGAAGCTGGCGGAGGAAAAGAGAACTTGATGAAATGTGTGAAGCTATGGGGATGAATACCTATATTGGCAAATTTAAGATAAAAAACACTCAAAAATTCGATTGACTTTCCGCTTAGATTAAGCTACAATCGAATTTAGATTTGCATATAATGAATGCAGTGATGAGGACAGTAGATTTTGGAATGATTTCCAGAGAGGGCTTTGTATGCTGGAAGAAGCCTAATCAGACCTTGATTGAAAACCACCTCTGAGCAGCCGTTAATACCGGCCGGTGACTCCGATATCGTCAAAAAGAAGTGCCTGCTATGATGAAGGAAGCAGGAACTAGGGTGGAACCGCGAATGAATAATCGTCCCTGGCAAATATTATATTTGCTGGGGATTTTTTATATGAAAGGAGATAAAAATGAAGATTACTTTAAAAGATGGCTCCTCAAAGGAATACGAAGGAGCAATGAGCGTATTGGATATCGCAAAGGATATCAGTGAAGGTCTGGCACGTGTTGCATGTGCCGGTGAGGTGGATGGCAAGGTTGTTGACCTGCGTACCATGGTAGACAAGGATTGTAATTTGAACATATTAACCTTTGATGACGAGAATGGTAAGAAAGCATTCCGTCATACTGCTGCCCATATCTTAGCCCAGGCAGTAAAGAGACTGTATCCGGATGCAAAGTGTACCATCGGACCGGCAATTGATGACGGATTTTACTATGATTTTGATATGCCTTCTTTAACCCGTGAAGACCTTGATAACATTGAGGCAGAGATGAAGAAGATTGTAAAGGAAAATATTCCAATTAAGAGTTATACGCTTCCTCGTGAAGAGGCTATTAAGCTTATGACAGAAAAGGATGAGCCGTACAAGGTAGAGCTGATTAATGACCTTCCGGAGGATGCGGTTTTAAGCTTCTACGAGCAGGGAGATTTCACCGACCTTTGTGCCGGTCCGCATCTTATGAGTACAAAGCCTGTGAAGTTCTTTAAACTGACTTCTTCTTCCGGTGCATACTGGAGAGGCAATTCCAACAATAAGATGTTAACCCGTATTTACGGAACCGCATTTACAAAGAAGGACGATTTAAATGAGCGTCTGGAGTTCTTAGAGAATATCAAGAACCGCGACCACAATAAGCTCGGTCGTGACCTGGAGTTGTTCACAACCGTTGATGTAATCGGTCAGGGACTTCCGCTTTTGATGCCAAAGGGAGCAAAGATTATCCAGACTCTGCAAAGATGGATTGAGGATTTAGAGGACAACGAGTGGGGTTATGTAAGAACCAAAACTCCATTGATGGCAAAGTCTGATTTATACAAGCTTTCTGACCACTGGTATCACTACAAAGAGGGAATGTTCGTTTTAAATGATGACGGAAGCGAGGATATTGACCCTGCTGAGGTTGCAGAAAATGGAATCGCCGTTGAGGCATCTGAAAATGCAGAAAATGCAGGAGCAAAATCCGGTAAAGAGGTAATGGCACTTCGCCCAATGACCTGTCCATTCCAGTATTTTGTATATAAGGCAAAACAGCATAGCTACCGTGATCTTCCATACCGTATGGGTGAGACATCCACCCTTTTCCGTAACGAGGATTCCGGTGAGATGCATGGACTGACCCGTGTAAGACAGTTTACCATTTCCGAGGGACATTTAATCTGTACACCGGAGCAGATGGTGGATGAGTTTAAGAATTGTCTGGCACTGGCAAAATACTGCCTGCAGACTTTAGGTGTAGAAGAAGATGTTACCTACCATCTGTCAAAATGGGATCCGGATAACAGCGAGAAATATCTTGGTGAGCCGGAAGTCTGGGAGGAAACACAGCAGCACATGCGTGATATTATGAATGAGTTGGATATTGACTTTACGGAGGACGTTGGTGAGGCTGCTTTCTACGGTCCAAAGATTGATATCAACGCAAAGAACGTATATGGTAAGGAAGATACCATGATTACCATTCAGTGGGATGCTTTGCTTGCAGAGCGTTTTGATATGTACTATGTGGATAAGGATGGCGAGAAAAAGCGTCCGTATATTATTCACAGAACATCAATGGGATGTTATGAGAGAACTCTGGCATGGCTGATTGAGAAGTATGAAGGCGCATTCCCAACCTGGTTAGCACCGGAGCAGGTTCGTATTCTTCCAATCTCTGAAAAGTTCCATGATTACGGTCATGAGGTATTAAAAGAGCTTAAGAAGAACGGAATTCTTGTTACCATGGACGAACGTGCTGAAAAGATTGGTAAAAAGATTCGTGAGGCAAGATTAGAGAAGATTCCTTATCTTTTAGTTGTTGGTGCCAATGAAGAGGAAAGTAAGACAGTTTCTGTCAGAAAACGTGGCGAAGATGGCGATTTAGGTTCTATGGAGCTTACTACCTTTATCAGTAAGATTTGTGAGGAGATTCGCACCAAATCATTAGAGCAGATGAAATAAATGATTCTGGCATACTGAATAATAGGTGACTTACCTGTTATTCAGTGTGCAAACGGGAAGAGGAGGATATATTATGGAACCAATTAACAGACCCCTGCTTAAGGAAAATGCAAAGCAGGTGTTAAAGAGAAATTTCTGGATGGCTATGCTGGTATGTCTGGTTGCCAGTTTTCTTGGCGGCAACTGGACCGGACTTGGCAAAAGTGGCGGCTCTGTCAACTTTAACTTTGCCAACTCATTGCCATCTTCCGGCTCTTCATCTACTAATAACAATTTTAATGATGAAGACATATATTTTTCTGCATTAAATGGTTCGTCATCAAATCCAACAGAAATGATGCTGGAAGCCATTGAAGCTTCTATAAAGGAAGCAAAAGGTGGGGAAGATTTTTACTATGATTACGACAACTCACTTTCTGAGAAGGAGAATGTAAAAGCCTTCTTTAAAGACGTACTTGACTATTTTAACATTACAGAAGAGAAAATTGTCCAGGGACTCTTCTTTGGCATTGCCATCTTTTTGATTGTATTTATCATAATCTGGCTTATTACTATGGTATTTCAATTTTTACTTGGTTCTTTCATTGGAGCACCGATTGGTGTTGGATATCGTAGATATTTTATGCGGAACCGTTTAGGTCAGAGCGCATTTGATGATTTGTTCTCTGCCTTTTCCGGCGGACATTATATGGATACTGTAAAAACCATGTTTTCTACCAACATCCGTATCTGGGGATGGAGCCTTTTGTTCTATTTCCCGGGACTTGTGAAGTATTACCAGTATTTCTTTGTTCCTTACATTATGGCTGAAAATCCAACCATTTCAAAGGAACGTGCAAGAGAAATCAGCAGCCAGATGAGTCAGGGACACAAATGGCAGATGTTTGTACTGAACTTATCTTTCTTAGGATGGGCTATGGTTTTTGTTGTAGAAGAAACATTTTTGGCGCTTATTTCCTGTGGACTTCTCGCAATTCCGGGTGCGCTTCTTATACTTCCACTGGTTGCATATCAGCATGCAACCTATGCAGAGCTTTACGAGGAGCGTAGAGAATATATGCTTATGAGTGGTCAGGCAAGAGAAGATGAGCTTGTAGGCTTTTAAAACTTTTAGCGTTACTGTTCATAGGTTGGTCAGACGGACGCTCCAGATTCGATAAAATTGTTTTCCGACCGGGCCCGCTTGCGCTTAGTTGCGTGCGTAATGGTACATAGGGCTGCAAAGAACGCAGCCTAAGTACCAACGGACGCAAATAGCCCTCATGGAAAACAATTTTTTCGAACCTGAAGCTGTGCATTGATAACGAGTGAACAGTAACATTTTTAGCGTTATTGTATCTTTATAAATGGTGAAGAAATCCAGCCTGTGTATTCCTCATCATCCTTTGTAAATTTGACTTTATACCATTTGATGCCTTTCTTCTTTGAAGTTGAAAGAACAGTCACTTTCTTGTTTCTTTTTAAAGTAGTCAGCTTTTTTGATTTGATTGAGGCTGATTTTCGTACATTCACAATGTTTGTATTTGTAACTTTCCCAACTTTAGTAATCGTTACCTTTTCGCTTGGAATGAATCCCTTGTAATCAGCGTCATCTGTTTCATATGTAACATAGTACCATCCGTCATCGGATTCGTCCTTTGTGTAATAGTTTACGGACATGGTAGCGTATTGAGGCAGTTCAGCAAGAACCGTACTTTCAGTAGATGCTGTACTGTAAAGAACAGTATCGTATTTGGTAAAGGCGTTTCTTGTGTACCCGGTCTGGGTATAAAGAGCTTTCGCCGGTGAAAATGGTCCATAGTAGGTTTTCCCACTTACTTTTTTGTAGCTTCGTATTTTGTAATAGTAGCACTGTCCGGCATTCAGTTTCGTATTCTTAAAACTTGTAGTCAGATTTGTGCTGAAGGTCTTTATTTTCTTATATGTACCATTTAGAGAAGTGGAACGGTAAATCTGGTAGCCGGAGCCGCTTTTGTTCCTGCTCCAGGAAAGGGTAAGGTAATTGGTTCCCCGTTTTTTGGCTTTTAAATTATTCACATTACCTGGAACGATATTGAAGGAAATGGATACGCTGCCCTTGTATATTCCGGTACCATACACGGTTCCGGTAGCTTTTCCTACCTTTGTGTTATCCGTGCAGGTGACGGTGTAGTCGATACCCGGTTGGAGAACCATTCCTGCATAAGTAATGGAAAGCTCCGGAATAATCTCACTTCCTGTATATGGCTGATCCGGAATCGGTGCAATCTGTGCAGTGCTTATGGAAACGCCACTGCTTGGAAGGAAGTTATCTCCATCCTGTGCATAATAAAAGTTCATGTCCACTTTGCCGTTGATTCCGGGAACTGTGCCAGAACTACTGTACTGCCAGAAATCATATGTACCTGCATATCCGGTTCCATTTCCGTCATTCACATAGTTTGCCAGCCAGATGCGGTATCCTTTCGCAGTCAGGTCTGCCGGGTTTAGCTGATCTTCTAACATGCTTTTGTTGGCGTATACCATAGGTGTATATCCGGCTGCCGCAATGGTATCACAAAATGCCATACAAACGGCAGTTGCAGATGCTTTGGAAAGCTTTGCTGTTTTGATGCGGCCGCCATCTTTGGCATCCGATGCATATTCATAGTCCATTACAATCGGCATGGATACGGCGTATGTACCGATACGGCTTAAAATGTATTGAGCCTCTTCTACGGCTTCTTCCGGGGTGATAGCCTGGGAAAAGATATAAATGCCTGTATTTACGCCGGCAGCAGCAGCTCCCTGCATGTTGGCATCGTAGTAAGGATCCTTTGTGGCTTCACTCAGGGTTCCGGCTGAGCCATATCCCCGATAGCCAACCCGGATAAATGCGTAATCAATTCCGGCTGCTTTTACCTGGGCCCAGTCGATAGTTTTGTTCCACTGGCTGACGTCAATGCCGTTAATAATCGGTCGACCGTCAAACATGTCTGCATGCAGATAGGTTTTTCCGGTAAAAGGACTGACGGCGGAGACGCTTCCATAACGGTTTAGCGAACGGCGTGTCAGAAATCCCGAGTCTTGTGTTTCATAAAATTCTTCAGGAATCGATTTGCCTGATAAACGCCCTGCACCCGGGTCATCATTTGCAGCATGTACGCTGATTCCGATGCCGGCTGCCATAAAAATGGCAAGAAACAGGGTAAGTATTTTGGTTTTTAAAAATAGTTTCTTCATGTTGCTATTGTCTGAAACGACAACTCCTTTCTGTAAATGTGCTAAAAACTACATTATATAGTGAATATGAAATGCGGATGAACTCAGACAATTTCTAATAAGGTGTTGACAAGGTCATCATTTTGTTCCGGCTTCATAAAGCAGAAACGGATATACCGGTTGCCGAGACCTTCATAGTCGGAACAGTCGCGAATCATAAATCCTTTTTGGATGCAGGAAGCAAATACCTGCTCTGACGTCTGGTTTTCCTTTAGCAGCTTTATCAGTATAAAATTCGCATCCGGTTTAAATACCTTTATCGTCTTTCTGGATGCCAGGGCAGAATAAACCAGATTGCGTTCTGTCTGAATTAGACTTTTGGTCAGATTGATATAGTGCTCGTCTTCAAACATAACACTGGCAACTGTGGCAAGTGAGTTAATGTTCCAAGGTATTTTGTTGTTATTGGCAGACTCTAAAAATGCTGCATTGTCAGTAATGGCATAGCCAAGACGCAAACCTGGAGAAGCAAAAAATTTGGAAATGCCACGTAAAACAATCAGGTTGTTATATCTTTTAACCAGAGATACCGAGGAAATGGCATCGATATCCTTTACGAATTCCACATAGGTTTCATCCACTAAGACAATGATATCGAGTGAAGCACATTTCTCAACAATCTGTGACATGTCTTCTTTGGTGATTGCCTTTCCGGTAGGATTATTTGGGTTGCAGATAATCAGTAAATCCATCTCAGAGGAAAGATTTTCTAAAAACAATTCCACATCCAGTTCAAAATCATCTGAATTCCTCAGCATGTAAGTAGTAACTTTACTGCCTACTGCGTTGGCTGCCCTTTCATATTCGGAGTAGGTTGGCCCCATAATCATGGTATTTGCAGGCTGTATAGCCTTAAGTGTACGGCTGATTAGCTCCGAGGTTCCGTTTCCTAATACAATTTTATCCGGCTGGATGTTACAGTATTTGGAAATGGAAGTTCGTAAAGCGACATAATCTCGGTCAGGATATGTCTTGATTGCGTCTATATTGTCAATCAGTGCCTGTTTTGCCATTGGTGAAATGCCTAAGGGATTCACATTTGATGCAAAAGGGATGATGTCTTCCTGGCGGATATTATAAATTGCAGCGATTTTTTCTAAGTCGCTGCCGTGAAAAGCTTCATCCTGTATAACCATATCTTTACCTTCTTTCTTTTTACGGATTGTAAAAGAAACATTAAGCTTTTATTATGCGTAAAAATTTGCTATAATGAATCTATCTTTTTGTTTTAATATATAAAACAGGTGTATTATAACATTGAATAGATGAAAACATCAAGTTGTTTGATGTCAACGAAACAGAATATATAGAAGATATGAGAGAACACAGATGAAGAGTAAGGTAGAACAATATGCCAAGGGTGACTTTTATGTTGAGTATCCTGAGGTGAAGCTTTCGAAAAGCTACTTACAGTTGAAGATTGAGGCAGGCAGCGTTTATAGTGGAAGCATTGCGGTAACGTCAGAGAATGATGTTCCGATGAAGATGATGATATATGATGATGCGTATTATCTGCGCCTGGAAGACCATAGCCTGGTGGGTGAAAAAGGGGAGATTCGGTTTACCTTTGATGCGGCAGGAAAGAAGCGCGGGTCCGTTTACGAAGGCTGCATTCATGTTATTGGGAATGGAATGGAGAAGGAGATTCCTTATAATATAGAGATTGTGGCACCTTTTATCGATGTAAATGGTGCATCGTTGGAAGATTTGATGAAGTTTAGTGCTTTAGCGGAAGAGAACTGGGAAAAGGCACTTTCTATATTTTATTCGGAAGAATTTGTAAGAACCATGATTGCCGGACAGCCGGAGTATGTGACGGTATATCAGCTTCTGAAGGATTCCCTGAACAGGAATCTGGCGTTGGAAGAATTTTTGGTGTATATCCATAAAAAACGGGCACTGACGCTGCAGGTAGAACATAACCGTTTTCAGTTTAGCTATCCAAAGATGCGGGAGGAACATGAGCTTGTTCTTCATAAGAATACATGGGGCTATTGCAGCATGAAGGTGCGAAGCGATGTGAGGTTTATCACGGTACACCAGGAGGAGATTTGTAGTCTGGATTTTGCCGGAGACTGCGGCGTGGTGCAGTATACATTAGACCCTGAATTGATGAATGATGATGAACTGCAGGTAGGACACATCATATTAGAAAGCACTTACCAGACGATTTCGGTAGAAGTTGTGATTCGGAAGCCGGAAGAGGCGAGCAGGATTTTAGTTCATAAGGATCATGACCGGCGTCTCAAAAAATTAGAACAGGCTGCGCTTGTACATAATTATCTGGATTATCGTACCGGTTTGCTTTCCTTAAATTTATTTATAGAGAAGACACGTCTTTGCTTGAATACCCTCCTTTCCTATGAACCGGAGGTGGGGATTTACAAGTTAGGACTTCTTCATATGAGTATTCTCGCAGGAAAGAGAGAAGCTGTGAAGGAAGAGATTCGCCGTATGGAGGCGGATATGGATAAAGCCATGAGAGGCAGGAGGGAGCACTGCTATTTTCTGTATCTGAAGGCTTTGATTTCCGGGGAGGCAAGGCAGGTAGTGAATGCCTGTGAAGCAATCGAAGAGGCACTTTCCAAAGAAGAGGATAAGCTGTTTTATTTCTGGCTGTTGATTAACGTAGATGAGCGTTATCAGAAGGACAAGCAGTGGATGTTTTCACAGATTGAGAGTCTTGTTTTAGGTGGTTACAACAGTCCGGTATTGGCCATTGAGATTTGTGATTTGATGAATGAAGAACCGATATTGCTGCACAAGCTTTCTGAGGTGGAGATTGCGGCAGTGCGTTTTGGGTTGAAAAATAATTATCTGGCCAGTGAAGTGCTGGTGGAATTTTTGCAGCTGGCAGGGCGGGAAAAGGAGTTCCGTCCACAGGTATTCGAGCTGCTTCGGATGCTGTATGCACAGTCAAAGAATCCTGAGATTATCAAGGTGATGTGCAGTCTGCTGTTAAAGGGCGGCAAGACGGAGCACCGCTATTATCCATATTATTTAGAAGGCGTAAAATGTGGTTATAAGCTGGTAGGTATACAGGAACATTTTCTGCGCAGTATGGATAAGAGCCGGTATGATTTGATTCCGGATTCCGTGCTTCGTTACTTTAATTACAAGAGTTCTCTTTCGGATAGTGAGTATGCATATCTTTATGCAAATGTGGTCATGAACCGGAGACAGTATCTTGCCCAGTATGAAGAATATCTGCCGAATATGGAAGCATTTATGGAAGACCAGATTGTGAAGGGTGCCATATCGGATGATTTATGTGTTCTTTATAGTGAACTTTTAAAACCACAGACGGTAAGAGCCAATGTTGCAGGCAGTCTTTCCAAGGTCATTTTTAAGCGTAAATTAACGGTTGCCAATGAAAATATTGTGGCAGTGGTGGTATCCCATAGGGAACTGGCAGGCGAGGCCGTGTATCCGGTGGTAAATCATGTGGCTTATCTTGATATGATTACGGAAACGGCGGAAGTGGCTTTGGTGGATAAGGACCATAACCGGTTCGTAAGTACGATACCATATAAGCTGCAAAAGCTGGTAGAGGAAGAAGCGTATATGGAGCTTCTGGCGCAATATGCAGCAGATGATTACCGGTATGTGCTTTATCAGTATGATGAGTTTGGGGCTTATGATGCCAAGAAAGCAAAGGAAGTTAATATTGCAAGAGATTTGCTGGCATTTAAAGAGATTAGTGAAGAGACAAAACAGCAGGCGATATATGGTATTGTAAGATATTACCATGAGCATTTGGATCGGGATATTTTAAGAAGTTATCTGACCCGTGTAAACATGGATTATGTGGAGCCAAAGTCAGGTGCCCAGTTTATAAATTATCTGTTAGAGTGTGAATATTATGAAAAGGCTTATGAGGCAATAAAGCGGTTTGGCTTCCAGGAAGTGGAGATTGGAGGTTTAATCCGGCTGACAGAGAGGCTTAAGGAGTATTCCCAGTACGCAGCAGAAGAAGAGCTGATTTCAGTGGCAGTATATCTATACCGTATGGGGCAGGAAACACCGACGATTCTTGCCTATCTGGTAGATTATTATCAAAGCGGCGTAAAGGATATGTTAAAGCTGTGGAAACGTGCCAGTAAAAGACTGGCAAGACTGGAGCTTTTGGAAGAAAATATTATCTGTCAGACGTTATATACAGAGCAGTGGAATGATGAAGTATTCCGGGTATTTGCAGAGTATGCAAATAAGCGGCGCAGAGGTATGGTCATAAAGGCATTTTATAAGCGTGCATGTTTTGCATACCTTGTAGAAGATGTGGAATTGCCGGGAGCATTTTTTGAGTCCTTATATCAGCAGATTGTGACAGAGAATCTTTCGGATGACATTCTGTTTGCTGCCCAGTTATATTATTATAGTCAGAAGATGAAGCTGGATTCGGATGAAGTGGAATGGGTAAAGAAACAGTTAGAGTATTTTGTAAAACGTGGTATTCTGCTTCCATTTTTCCGAAACTTCAAGCGTTATGTGAAACTGCCAAAGGATTTATTCCTGATGACTTATGTGGTAACAAAAGCGAAAGCAGGCAGACAGCTGTCGTTTTGTTATGGCATACAGACCGGTTTGGAAAAGCCGGAGCTGTCAAAAACCGCAAGAATGATGGAGGTACTGCCGGGCTACTATATCAAAGAATTTGTGCTGTTTCATGGGGAAAATCTTCTTTATGAGATGGATGCAGAACATGCAGAGCACACCAAAGTATATGAGAGCGAGGGCATGAAAGCGAAGGGTGAGGCAGAGGAATATGAGAACCGCTTTGAGATGCTCAATTCCATGCTGTTTAATCAGGAGATTGGGGAGAACCAGATGCTGATTAATAAGATTGATAGGTATTTGAAATTGTCTGCTATTATAGAAGAGAATTTAGAGATTGTTGAGTAGAAGGAAAGAATATGAAGGAAATATACTTAGGACTTGACCTGTGCAAGAAGAATATCCAGATGAGTTATTATAGGGAGGATAAGCAGGAGCCGGAGTCGATTTATCAATTGAATAATACGGAGACATATCAGCTTCCTAATGTCATGTTCTATTCCTATGATGAGAAGAAATGGTATGTGGGTAATAGTGTGAGCACCATACGCTTTCAGACAGAGGGTGTTATGGTGGAGGATGTGATGGGAAATATGGATACGGAAGTCGCAACCGTTGTGGATGATAATATCTATAGTCCGGAAGAGCTGCTGCTGATTTTGCTTAAAACACATATTGAGGAGTTTTTGGAAAGGTCGGAGGAGTATGTGCTTTGCGGGCTTACCATTACTTTGGAACAGTACCATAAAAAAGTATATGATGTACTTTGTAAATTGCGGGAGGAGCTGTCCTTAAAGCCGGAGCAGTTTTATATTATGAGTCATGAAAATGCGTTCTTTCAGTATGTGATGAATCAGGATGAGAAGCTGCGGAATAATAGTGTGGCGATGTTTGAGTATGGAACGGATGGAATGGAATATTACCGCATAGACCGGAAGAATCAGGGAAATACCCGCATTTATTATTTAAGACGTGAGAATATGAAAGAGGAAATGAGTTACTCGAAGCTGTTTGGTGATGTTGAGGAGCTAGACAGGCAGTTTGCAGAACTTGCTAGAGTGAAGATGAAGGAAACTTATATCTCGACGGTATATCTGACAGGACCGGGATTTAACGATAACTGGATTGAAGAGTCTAAAAAAGTGGTTTGTGATGGCAGGCGTGTTTTCATGGGACAGAATCTATATACAAAGGGAGCCTGTTATCATGCAAAGCTCGGTTCCTATGAAACAGACAAGGATTGCATTTTGTGTACGGAAGGGAGCATTCCCTTTGATATTGGTGTCACCATAGGCGATACCGAAGGACGGAATCAGTTTCATCTGATTGCATTAGGAGGCAGGGAATGGTACAACATGAAGGGAAAGGTAACCTTATTTTTGGACGGTACCAACCGGATTGATGTAGTATACCGCGATAAAGTAACGAAGGAAATGCAAAAAGAGATTATTGAAATACACGGACTTCCGAAACGACCGCCGAAGACAACGAAGCTTTCCTTAGAGGTGGAGTTATTTGATGAGCGGATGGGAGCCATTGTAATCCGTGATGTGGGATTCGGAAAGATTTACCCTACCACAAATAAGATATACAGGAAAGAGTTCACGGTAGGTTCCCGGAATAGAGAGGAGACAACATGAGCAGAGTAATCTTATGTGAGACGAAGGAAGCTGCAACTTCATATATTTTTCCAAACACAAAGATTGAAGTGTTTTCCTACGAAGAGCTGTGCTTCTATATCTATAATAATATTGCACTTATTTCCGAGGAATATATTGCGGCACCGATGTTTAACTGGATTGAGGAAGAATTAGGTCTTGTGGATCTTGGAAAAATGTTACGGGAGATGAAGGAAAAGGACAGTCATGATTTAACGGACCTTTTAACGGCAATTCTCACCTACAAGGAATATTATACCATTCCGGAGGTGAAGGAATTTATTGTGCAGATGGAACGGATGAAGGGGCTTTCGAAACCGCAGTTTCGGAAAATGCAGGCGGATGGATTTTTACGCTACCATAAATATCTGAAAGCAGCCGCCATTTATGATGAGATATTAGACCAGAATCCGGACCTTAACCAGGATGCCTTTTTAGGTGCCATTTACCATAACAAGGCAGTGGCACTTGCCTATAATTTTGAGCTGGCAGAGGCGGCAGAATGTTACCTTAAGGCATATGAACTGACAAAAGAACGTAAGAGCATCTATGAATATCTTTTGTTAGAGGCAACCATGCGCAGCCGTGAGGATATAGAAGTGCTTGCGAAGTATTATCATGTGGAGGATATGGTGCTTACGATTTATGACGCCATTGAGGATGCAGAAGCGGATGTGATGGGCTCACCGGTTTATCAGCGGATGAAAAAGGCGATGTATCATTATGAGAAGAATAATCTGACGGACTTCAATAAGAGGATGGATACAGTTACCCAGAAGTTAAAGGAAGAATTTCGGGAGCAGACTGTTTAGGAGATAAATATGGGAGTGTTGAGTAAGGTCAAGGGGATATTCTCCAGGACTGAAATTACGGAAGAGACATTTGAATATGAGAGTATAGACAGCTTTTTGACAAAGAAGCGGGAGCAGGAGGAGGAGCCGCAGGATGATGTGGCGTTTAAATGTGACCAGATTGTGGATGCTACCTATCAAATGGAGGATTTGCGGGTGGAGTATGATATGGTGACGTCTTATTTTGAGGATATTCAGCGGATTGAGGAACTGCCTCAAAATGCCCGTAAGGAGATTATTGATACTGCCAAAAAGATTGCCTTCCTGGAAAATGAGACCTCGGAATTTTTACATTCGGACGACCGGATTAGTGATGAGAATTTCCGGATGATACAGGGCATGGAAAAGAATCTTTCAGAGGTGTTCGGCAAACTGAAAGAATTAGAGGATATGGATTTAAAGATTAAGAGGGATATGAAGCATCTTGAAGCAGAGAAGAATTCCCAGGAGTATCTGCAGGAAAGTATTGATAACAGACAATTAAGGCTTCGAACCTTTATTATAAGCTTTGGATTGGTGGCGGTGCTTTCGGTACTGACACTTGCTGTGGTGGGGATGCTGACAAAGGAAAGCCTCATTTTGCCGATTCTTTTGATTCTGCTTATTGTGGCCGGTGTGGCGGCAGTGTCTATTGTACTGTATAGAAGGCTTTCTTATGAATTTAAGATTAGTGAGATGAAAGAAAACCGGGCCATTAATCTGATGAATAAGGTAAAAATCAAGTATATTAACAATACGTCTACGTTGGAATATCTGTATGGAAAGTATAATATTAAGAGTTTGCGGGAGCTGGAGTATCTGTATGATCAGTATGTTCTGATGGTGGATGAGGTACGAAAATATCAGAAATCCAGTGGTGATTTGCGGGAGTATTGTGACCAGCTTTCCAAGCTGTTGTTCTCTTATGGAGTGAAGGACCCGGATATATGGACGAAGCAGTCGTTGGCGTTGATTGATAACCGGGAAATGGTAGAGGTGAAACATTCTCTTAATGTGAGAAGACAAAAGCTGCGGGAGCAGATGGCCTATAATGAAGAATTGCGGTTGAATGGTTTGAAGGATATTAAGGAGATGCTTCGGACGAATCCGGAACTTCGGGAGCAGGTTAAAAAAGAATTAGAGATTTTCCACATTCAGGTGGAGAATTGAGTTGGGAGAATAAGATGGAACGAGAGATTATTAAGATTGAGAATAAAGATTCCTATGGAATTACATGGTATGAGCATGCGCAGCCCTACTTCGGGAGTCACAGGGGGATGCGGTTTCGGATTGCCCGCAATCCGATGGATGACTGTTTTCTAACACCACCGGATAAGAAAAGTGAGGCGGTGTTTGAGGCGATTATATGGCCGGAACCATATTGCTTTGAGGCGACACCGGATGAGTTAAAGACCACTGCAACCTTCCCTTTTGATATGGAAGGTAAGGAGCAGATGATTGCTTGGCTGAATGAACAGTATGAAAGCCGCTTTGACGAGTGGGAGAAGGTACGGGCGAAGCATTAAGGTTTGGCGGTTCCATACTTTTGAAAAGGTAATATAAATATTTGTAGGACAGGAGCGTTTTCCGAGAAAAAATACTGGTTTTGGTTGGAATGAGTATAATATAAATAAGAACAGCAATGTTCTCGATGTAAGAGCATCGTTAAAAGTTGGGCTGCAGATGGAGCAGGTTAAATATCCGTCTCATTAGATGTCTTAACTGGGCATCGAGCTTGGCAGCTTGGATAAAGCTGTAGTCCACGTGGGGGACTTAATGATTTCCACGTCGTTATGGGTATCTTAACTGGGTACTGAGGCTGACAACCAGCAGAAAACTCTTATTTTAAGAAATTCTTAGAGGAGTGTGGTTTTTATCACGCTCCTCTTTACGTATGAGGTATATATGGCGACAAAGACAGATAAGAAAAATGCAATACGAAAAGATATCATTGATTCGGTAGGTGTATATAGCCAGAATTTGGCAGGTAAAGCATTTATGTATGTATATGGAGAAGAATTCTTTGAAGTATCCTTTTTTTACTACATAAATAAGTGCAAATGCACAAAAAATAGTAATGGCTATTGAAGTAAAAAGAATTTAGCAGTAAAATAACATTACCAAAATTCGTGCAATGCACGAAAACAAGGAGCTGTGTTATGGAGATTAAGAGAGATTCATACCTTGAACAGTTAAAGATAAGAAAAGATAACGGAATGATTAAGATTATCACAGGAATCAGGAGATGCGGCAAATCATTTCTGTTATTTGTGTTGTTTAAGAAATATTTATTGGAGAGTGGTGTAGATCCTGACCACATCATTGAGATTGCTTTAGATGGTATTGAAAATGAGGAGCTGAGAGATCCAAAGAAGTGTTATCATCATATTAAAGATGTAATGAAAGATGACCAGAAGTATTATCTGCTTTTGGATGAAGTACAGTTTATGC
>JAQXLK010000013.1 GCA_029012085.1 Clostridiales bacterium | reverse complement strand
TAAGTGAATGACACATCATCCTCACCAACCTTATTATTAACCTCAGCCGTTATCGTCTTCTGGTTTCCATCATATACAAAAGCAAAAGTTCCCCATGAAGGTTCTACAACTTGTTTCTTAATGGTAAATGTTTTGGTTATTCTTCCGGAATAGTTACCCTTACCTTGAATAACAACTGTCGCTGTTCCTGCATTGATGTTGTTTGTATAGGAAACGGTATAATCTGTACCTTTTACAAGGGTGGTATTCACTAATTCAACATTATTTGCATCTTTGATAACATCTTTTACAATAACCTTGTCACCGGAAGCATCCTTATCCGGTTCCTGTGCTGTGCCGTTATAGGTTACATCTGATATATTCTCCACAGATATGCCATCTGTGTATGCTGTACCATTTCCCAGCGTCCTAGCAGTTACCTTTAACTTACCATTTATCTTTGTTACCTTATAGTTATTATTTTCAAATGCAGCATCCTCAGTATTATATGTATATACTGTCTTAGTATTATCACTCTCCATTCTTGAAATAGTAATATTTGTTACTTTATTATCCTGTTCTCCCACCTGGGTCAGACTTGAAAATTCACCACTATAGCTGATGGTATCACCTGTTGCTAGTCCTTCACCACTAATTGTCCAGCTAGAGGTACCAGCTGTCTTAAGTGGTGTACCGTCGTACTGTTTTGTCGGAGAATCTGACATAACAGTAATCTCACGCGGCTGAATCATTACATTAACATGTGTAGATTCACGAACGACTTCACCTACTTTCGTCTGGCATGAATAGATTGCAGAATCTTCAACATACATAATCTGTAATGTGTTCTCTGTTTTTCCATCCAACGGAGTATTTCCCTTATACCATTGGTAGGTTTCACCTGTAGCTGAGGAACCTACTGATAGAGTAATATTTCTTCCATCATAGGTATAAACCGCTTTCGTTTTACTAGTATCCAGTAACGAATTACCGGATGAATCTTTTACCTGCAATGTATCATAAATAGTATAATTGGTTGATTGAATCACAGCGCTGTTCGCACAATTTTGCTGGTTACTACTTACCGCCTGAACGGTGTAATAGTATACGCCCTCCTGATTCATTTCCGAAGACATATCTACTCTGCAAGTATGGGTATTCTTATCAATGATTACATCCGTTGTTTCATATGCCTTTACCTGTTCCACAGCACTTTCACCGATTCCTGTTTTATTCGGATACCGGTAAAGAATAACCTGATAACCAGCTGTTACATAGTTTGTGGTGCTGTCACCATTTTCCTTTGGTTCTTCCACTGCAGGCCATGTAGCAATACCATACGGTGCACTTGCAGAAGGTGCCATAGCCAGGTCGACGGTAGAAAGATTATCCTCATTCTCCACTTTCTTTCCTAATTCATTCTGACTTATGATAAATGTTGTGGTATCGTTCGTTGTAAACGCTTCATAATTTTCACTGGCATCCACACTGGCATAAATATAATATGTATCTGCATCTTTTGGTGTATTACTATCAGTCCATTCTGTCCATTCCGTACGAGGTTTACTATTATCTGTTGAATAATAGTAATGTATTGTTCCAATTCCGTCCGGAATACTACCACTACCCTTAGAACTCAGTTCGCAAGTATTACGCTGTTCTCCATATTTCCAGTTATCCACAGAAACTTTAACATTTTCACCACCAACTGATGCCTTCTTAATATCCATCTTGATAATATTCGTCTTCATATTACCAACAGTAACAGACTTTTCATTTGCATTATTATCCGGTCGCCTGGCGGTAACCACGCATTTGACATAATAAGAAGTTAATGCCGGAATACCAGCCTTTACAAGAAGTTGTTTCACATCATTCTCACCTTCCATATTTTCCAAATTCTGCCACTGTCCTACGTATGTTTTATACTGCCATTGATAGGTATAACTGTATTGATCCGCCGAAATACTGTCCCCATCCTCAGGGTTAACCTCTACCTTATATTCAGGTGCATTCCCTGACACGGATTCATAACCATACGTTGCTGTATCTTTTATTGCAATGACAGCTGCATTCAATGTTGCCGGACGCTCTTTCAAAGATAGTGATAACAGAATATTCTGGTCACTGATAAGCTCCAATTTTACTTTTGCACTATAAGTTCCTTGTGCAGTGTTTGTCTTATCGTCAATGGCAGCCAAAGTTGCTTGAGTAGTATTTGTTCCATCAGCTTCAAACTTCATAGTCCACGGCTGTTCCTTTACATCATAACCACTTCGGTAACCATTCTCATTATACCAGTTAGCGATAATCTCACCGGATTCTCCACTGATAAATGTATAGCTGTTTGAGTTTTTATCAATCGTACTGACCGGACCAATTGTAATACTACTGCTTTCTCCTTGATTCTGCGTAGCATTACTAGATACCGTAGTTGCTCCAGCTACCGTAATCGGATCCGTACTATATGCAACCGTTACCTTAGCTGCATACAAACCGGCAGATTTTCCAACTTCACTATCTGTTACATTCTTCTTATCCGGGTTATTTCCACTCTCATTTGTACTTGTCGCAATCGCCTGAATGGTAGCAAAATATTGACCAGGACCTTGTTCTCGGATTAATTTAGCATAATCAAATGTATAGCCTTTCGTATCCAGTTCATCGGTAACTGCAATTGTTTGCCCTGAACTTTCAATCAAATTACTTTCCTCAACACCATTCTTATAAAGCGCAATCTGATATTCACAAGCTTTAACACCACCAATATCCTTAGTCGTATCCCATGTAATGGTACCTGGAGACTCTGCAGACCAGACAGGCTGCGGTGTTTCTAATGTATTCTGTTCCACCACAATCGGACTTGATGACTCCCCTTCTACCTGACTTCCCAAAACCGTAAGCGCATAATTCGTTCCCTCATCAGACAATGCATTGTCCACCATTTTAATAAAATATGTTCCAACGCCACTGGTTTCTGTATAAGGATTTCCCTCCTTATCTACAATCTGATAAATTTTTTCCAATGAGTCGACATTCATATTAAGGTCTTCAATACCCTCTCCATCAGCAAAACTTGTATTATTTACTAACTTGTAGGTGAATTTTCCTGCATCTACTTTTTCACCATATTTAATTGCACTTTTACTGTTATTTTGGTCATCCGGAGAAGCAAAATAATAAAAGCGCAGAGCAACAGGGCGTTTTTCAACCACTCCATCATTTGTGGTTGACTGTGTTTTAACCAATTGGTCTTTATTCAAACTATATTTTTGTGCAAGTTCAGTAAGTTTTTCATCGCTCATATCACTGCCAATTAATTCATACCTCTGTGCAAGATAAGAGTCCTTTATTAAGGCAACTTTCAATGAAACATTTTTACCGGTTCCCACATCTTTTGCCAACACGGTTGTACTGCCATTCGTAGTATCTAAATAGGTTCCGGAAATGCTCAAATTATTCTTTAAAAATTTAATAAGATCATCATTTGTCGGATTCTCACGACCACAAATACTTTGAATCTTATTTGTTGTATATTGTCCTCCACTAACATAACAATGAAAGATAATTCCTTCCGGATCATAATTAATTTTTGTTACTGTATCCTTTCCATCATAGATTTTACTTCCTGTAGTAATACCTGTGATAGAGATGAACTGCTTTTCAATCGTCATATTTCCGTTTACTGGTTTAAAAATATAATTAGCCGCTGACAGACCACTTACATAGCCCTTATCATCCGTCTTTATGGTAATGGTATATCCACCCTCCTTATATGGATAATCTCTGTTATCCATAGGTGGTAACGTTGTCTCAACCTTTGTTCTCCAATCTGTGCCTAATACCGTTTCCACTTTGTCATCATAAGTCCAGCCTTTTGTAGTAATTGAAAATGCATTATCCTCTGGTACGATATCCTTACCATATACATAATTCTGATTTTCTACAATCACTTGAACCTCTTTTGGCTTAACCATTAATGTACCTTGTGTTACATTACCTTCTAGCACTTCATAATTACCTGCCAAATCATTTCCAAGACTTGTAAAGATAATGGAATAACCACCTTCCTTTACTTCCCTATTCACAGATCCTTCAGTATTATAATCACATGCTAAATGAATCTTCTCGCCATCTGTCAATGTCTGGCTTTCTTCACCATCAGCATCCACAAAACCTGATACCTCTGCCTTATAAGAAGGCGCAAAATCTCCGTAGGTAATTTCCTGATTATTGACAACAACGTTAAGTGTTTTTTTGGTAATCTTGCCATTAACAGAGAAGCTATTAGTTAACAAGCTATAGTTATTTCCTGCTTCAGCACTTGTTAAGGAAAGATGGTCTGCCGTAATCGTAGTCGCTTCTGCTACCTTAGCACTGTTATATGCTGCACTATATTGTAAAGTAATCGTATCTTCTGGCAATAAACCACTATTACTGCCGTCTGCAGAAGCATTTTCAAACTGATAATCTGTATCAGCCACAAGTTCTGCTTTTACATTCGTAGTACCATCATATACTTTTGAAATAGTCTCTCCTCTATCAATTGCCGTTATCGAAACCGGTCTCTTTGTAATCACCAACTTCGCAGGTTGTTCTGCCGGAGCTGAGCCATTGGCAATCTGCTTTGAATCTGGCACAAATACATAATTATCTGCTGACAAACCTTTTACATAACCATTTTCATCCGTCTCTAAAGTTATGGTATAACCACCATCTTTATAAGGAATTTTTGTGCCGATAATGCTCTGCTCACCCACAGGATAACTATATGTATCATATTTTTTTCCATCTAACAGATAGGTAATAGGAGCATCATAACGAATAACAGCTTCATCATCACTTTCCTTGAATCCGGTAAATGTTACTGCATACGCCGGTGTCTCACCATAATATATAGTTTCTGCAGACAGACTCTTAACAGACACCACAATCTGACACTTGGTAATCTTTGCTGTTGCTTCCTTCTGGCTATCAGCCACATTCAAAAAATAGTTCTTGGCATCTGCCCCACAAAGAGCACCATCTCCAATATCAAAAGTTACATTAATATTCTCACCAAATGTACGCTGTGCAAACTTGACATCCGTCACTTTCTCTGACAAAACTGCCACATCATCCCCTGATTCCAGCCCTATAAGTGTCACATCCTTTAATACGGAAACCGTTTCTGTGGAATCCTCAGAGGTGATTACCTTTTCCTCTGTCTCCAATGTTGCCGCTGTATTTCCGTCATATTCCTTATCTTCGGCTTTGATTCCACTAACCGTCAAAGCTTTCGGTTCAATTGTCAAAGTACCTGTTCCCGGTGTAATTTGATAGTTATAAGTAACATCTGTATTGTTTGCCAAAATACGAACATTCTCTACAGAAATACCTTCATAACCAGTCACATTACCATTGGAATCATAGTTTACATCCTTGTATCCTGCAGTTGTCTGAATTTTAGATAAATCCAGTTTCTGTCCACTCGGAAGAGTCTCACATGAGCCATCCGCAGATACTTCCTTGGTTGTTGACACTCCCTCCACCGGTTTCGTAATCTCATAAGTTGATATATACTGTTTTTTGCCAGTATAAGTCACTGCTGTATCCTTAGGAGCGACAGTAATCAGACATGGTAAAATCGAAAATGTCTTTTTATCAATATCAAAGGTATAATCTCTTAATGTATAACTTTTTCCTGCTACATTCAATGAAGCGGTCGCCAAATATGGCTTGTCTGCATCATTGACATTTGTCTGTTGTCCTAGAGAAATAATTTCTAAATCCGCATCTGGAGCAGATGTCTCCTCCTTTAAATGAGCAGACACTGCATGAGGATTTCCATCATAAACAAAGGTGTCCTGACTATCCCACGCAAGCTGTAACGGATAAGGGTTGATATAACCGGTTATGGAACAGCTATAACCTTCAGTAAACTGATAATTTTTATTTATCTCTCCGGCTGTATGACCATCTTCCGCTTCCTTATATACAACCTTAAGTTCAGATAATCTAACGGAATTGGCATTATCTACATCCTTCTCATTAAATTCTGCCTTACCAGCAATCGTCCAGTTTGTTTCCTTGTCTAGATAGAAATTAATAACATCGACATATCGATTAATCTGGTTTTCTGCATCCGTTTCTCCATTAATCAGACGGTAAAAATCAGAAGACGTGTCAAATGCACTTCCCTGTACCTCTTTTTTTGCATCATAGGTTTTCGTAAATGGCGTACTGGTTGCAGACAGTATTACCGGAATTGGCTCAATTTTGACGTATCTGTTTCCATGCTGATCTGCAAAGTTCGGATCCAAATCATCCTGTTCTGTACGAATATAGAAATAAACAGTATGGGATACTGTCTTACCTTCTGCATCTAATTCAACATCAGTATACTTTACTTCATTCGGAACATTTCCAGTAGATCCATAAGACGCCTCTGGTCCCTGACCCAGATAAACAGTTCCGTTTTGCAATCCGTTTTGAACATCTGACCAGGTATCCATAGCAAATTTTGAATAATATACCTGATATTTTTTAGGAAGTGGATAATCAATATGCTTCTCTTCCTTATTGGAATCTAAATAAGTCTCCGCATTTACATAACATTCTATATAATTCGCTGTACCATTATAATATGTATCCATGTTCTTTGCTGTATAATACGGTATATCTGACTTATTTACTCCATACTTTTTCACCACAATCTGACACGGCTCAGTTGCCTTAATAGTGGCAGTTTTCCCATTATCGGTCCTCTTCAAGGAAACTACACACTGATAATAATAAATACCTGCCTTTAACCCTGTCTTAACAAGATAAGTAGGCGAAGTGGCACTTTCATTATCTGTAATTATCTCAAGCAAATCACCAGTCTCATTTGACTTATACCACTGATAACCTGTAATAGAAATCAAATCTTTCTGCTCTGCAGCGATGGTAACATTTGCCTGGATATAGTTCTTACTGTTATCCTTATAGCCATAAGTATAGTCCGTATTTCCTGCAGTCAATGTTACGGAAGTATCGGCTGCATCCAGACTTAATGGTTTTGTCACCGCCACATAGTCTCTGCTTCCTTCAACGGATACTGTAATATCATAGGTTTTTGTTGTTTCATTGTAAAAGGCTTCCAGTTTCTTTGCAGCATATTCTTCTGAAAGACTGTTTTCTGACATTACATCACTCTTTAATACGGAATTCTTGTCAATGGAACTACCGGTTCCGCCATAGTTTGCTAACACATCACCTGCTTTGAACCATCCAAGAAATTCATACCCTGTAGCAATCTGTGCCTGAAGAGTAATCTTTTCACCATAGTATAATCCTATGGTGTCCCCTTTTGTGGTCACCCCGGATTCCTGCACATTTTCTACCGTGCTTTCCACAGTTGCTCCGGTAGTCCGTATACTGTAGGACGCCTGTCTGCTATAGTAATGATTTAACACCATACTGGCATCTGCAGTAAATGCATCCTCTTTCCCATATGTTGCAGTCTTGGTTGCAGTCTGATAAGACGTATACGCATAGCCAAACATACCAAATGCCGAAACATTTGCAAGATACTTGGAAATCTGATTATCTGTTGTGTCAGATACCAAAGAAATACCTGTCTTGGAACCAACTAGTGCATCCGATGTTACCGTTACTATTTTGCTATCCTCTGATATCTTCGGATTTACAAAATAGTAACTGATGATACCGGTATCTGCATCATCCACCTTAGCTACATTCACATCATAAGCAACTGCAAGAATATTAGCATCTGCTTGTTCTGCAGAATTATATATTATTCTTGCTCCTGTTGAAATTATCTGTTTCTCTTCATCGGAAGTATTTTGTTCCAATTCAATAGTAAGATTGCCACTACTCTTGTAGTCATTTTCCTCTGCCCGTAAAATCTCTGTCATTCTTGCAGTGTCATAGTTTTTCTCCGCTGTTTCGAAATAGGACACCAAATCATAAGTGAATTTTGTAGGAGTCCACTGTGCCTCTAGTGCAAGGTCATAATTTGGCATAGTAAATGTTATTTCCCCTTTAACCGCATCCCGTTTATAAGAAATAGCTTTTAATTCAGCCTCTGTCAAAGGAGTTGATTTCGTAGCAGTTCCATCTGAATCCGTTGTCATATGATAAAACGCATATCCGTTAAATTCATAACCTTTCTTTGTCGGATCTTTTTCACTACACTGTAGCCCATACACACAAACTGACGTAGAAATTGCGTTTGCCCTGTCATTTACATCACTCGGCTTTGTTACATTTAGGTTAAAATTCTTTCTGTAATAGTAAGCATTCAGGGAAACCGGTTCCTTCTGGCAGTAACCCTGTGTCTTATTATTAGTATCACGGTCATCATAAGCAAAACCTACATCAAAATTATACAACGGATCTGTATAGTCTAAAGAAATGCCCATATAAGTCAGGGAACTGTTATCCTCCTGAATCAGCACAAGTTCTCCATTAATATAATAAGAGATTCGGGTTGCTTCATAAGTTTTCTTCTCTGCTGAATCCGTAAATTGATTATCCATATATGTTTTCGAAAGCTTTGTTGTAACCTTTTCATAAGTATTAGCACTGCCATTGTAAGTAGTCGTAAATCTGTTCTCACTTGCATCTATTTCGTTCCACGAAAATCTATCCTTATTACTTTCTGTTAGATAATACTTATTATTTGTCTTACCATTTAAAATATGAATCACATCTGTATTCTTTGCCAGAGTATCAGAAAATTCATAGGAAACATAGTTCTGATTTGGAATCAGCTCCTTCTCACGACGACCATAAAAAGTTTTCTCTGCAGTAATCTTATAGCTCTTATCCCCAACCGGTATCGTGCAGTCAGCATCTTCATACCATACAATCTGATAACCATCATCAACAGTAAAAGATGTAGTCACAAAATCATCCTCAGAAAGCTTATAATTTGTATCATAATCTACATACTTGGAAGTCGTTTTGCTGCCAAAATTATAAATAATTCTCTGCTGGTCTTTCTTTTGCTGATAATAATTCCAATTACGGTGACCAGCTGCCAAGTCTTCCTTACCAATAATTCCATAGCCCGTATTGTAATAGAGCGCATAGCCTGAATTCACTAATTTTTCTGCCTGTGCTCTTCCTAATTTTGCAGCATTATTACAATATTCTGTATTTTCTGTATTAAAATACAGATAATTTCCCGCATAAAAACTGTTTTTTGTATTACAAATATACAAATACTTTTTATCACCATCTTCCTTGAGATAGTAAGTATCTGTTCCATATGAAGTTTTAACTGTTACCTGCTGAAAACCTTCCTTTAAAACGGGGGTTTCTCCTTTGCTATATGTAGCAGTTAATATACTCTCTGCATTATATTCTGAGGTTGTTCCTTCTATGTCTGTTGTATTAAAAATGTCCTTCTCATTGGCAATCCGAATATAAAATATATCCTTCATAGCATCAGTATTGTTTATGATTGATGTTCCATTAGTATCTGTTATCGCCAGTCCATTCTCCCCCTCGGTCTCAGTCAAAAGAGTAGATTGCGAATTAGCAGCATACGCTACATCCATATAATACGTCTGCTTTGGATCAAGTTCCGAGTAATAAATGGTCATTCTGGTCTCATTATTTCCCTTTACCCCTTTACCCATTTGGGTAGATACACTTGTTTCTAATTCGCTTAGCAATGTATATCTTTTATTTGGATATGACCAATTAGAAATATAATATCTTCCCGAATAAGAAATCGCACACTTCTTTGCATTAAAATCTGTAGATAACAATGTATTATCATCTGTTTTTATATCTTCATAATCCGTATTAGTTTCATCTGGAAGGTTACCTTTTCCATAGAAGAACTTCGTAGGGTCAAAGGTATAGTCTGTTCCCCACTCCTGATAGTAATAATACTGGGCAATCGTCTGATCGTTTCCTTTTGCATCCCTGTAAATATAGGTAATCAGAGACGGTGTTTTACTTCTCTTAAAATATATCTTTAACACCAGCGTCTGGTCTTTTCCATCCGCATCTTTTTCTGTCACAATTTTACCTGTAAGATTATTTTGAGTATTATCCACATCCAATTCATAGGCTTCAAAATTGCTGTCTAACATATTTCCAATAGTCGCGTAGTTGAGAACTACATCGGCATCATCGGCTGTATCCGTAGCACTGAGTGTGACTGTTTTTCCAATAGAATCGTAATAGTATATAGAATAAGTAGGTTCTTCCGGATATACCACCTGATTGTTACTATCAACCTCCTGCATATAGAATTCCACCTGGTAACCAGCTGTAGTCTTTTCCACATATTCTTTTGTAATGCTAACAGGACCTGCCGGCATCTTCGAAGGTGCCACACCGGTACTCCAATCTGTATATTCTGCCAATATATAGGATGCAAACTCTGATTTCCTTACCAATTTCCCATCTTTGGTCTCCATGTAATTCCGAATCCATGCATTCTTTGTGTCATCTTCATCATATCCAAAACCTGCCAGAGTATCTGTTTCACCTTTCATAAACTCATAGCCATAGGATACTCTCCAACTCTTTGTATACATTGCATTTCCCTCAATGTCACGCTTATCCTTCCATACCGTCAAGGTAATATCATAGATATTTCTCACATAGTATACATTAATATAAAGATGTTTTCCTTCTGTTGCGTCTACCGTTCCTGTCGCAGAGGTAGAAGCTGGTGCTGTTGCACCACCCACGGAGCCCTCGGATGCACTAACATATTTAGCAGTAAATCCCTCGATATCTGGTGCCGAAGCTACATCATAAGTTTTTTTCTGTCCCTGTATACTGATATAATTTGTCTGCTCATACACACAATATTCAGAAGATGGAGTTTCTTCATAATTATTCTCAGCAAAAGAACCTGTTACAGTCGGCAATCCCTGAATATACTGCACCACGGTATAGGTAACCACATCTGGGGTAAAACTTCCTGTTACGTTCAAATCCTTTGCCGGCATTTTCTTATTGGAAGTGTCAAAATCACCCCAGTTCCATCCGCTAAAGGTATAACCTGTCCGAACAGGATCCTCTGGAATCTGATATTCCTGCTCATAATAATATTCTGTCGCCCGATGGGTAATTGTCTTCGTCACATCTTCCGGATTCGTATATACAAAGGAAAGGGTATATTTTTTTCTTTGATAATATACCTTCAAAAAAAGTTCCCCTTCGGTGGATTCTTTTCCCAATGTAATGGTATCAACATAATCTTCCCGGGTATCCAATTCAAATCCAGTCCGGTTCTGTTCGATTGCTGCAGTATTACTGCTGATTACCTCTCCGTAGCTACCTTTGAAAACGGCGGTTTCTGGAGTTACTCCCTCATAGCTGCCCTCTGTGTTCATATAATAATATTCAACAGTGTAGGAATACTCCTCATTGGACCAGTTTGCAGATAAAATATCACTGGCATTGGCAGCATAAGAAGCCTGGTCATTATACAGCGTTCCTCCATTTTCAGACAGACCTTCCCAGTTCTTGAAGGCGTATCCTGTCTTGGTATATGTATTTGCTGGAAGAATAATAGAAGAATTTGCCACTTTATAAAGAGTCGGCATATTCGTTCCACCATATAAGTTATCTGCCTCCCCTTCCTGCTTTCCATTGTCAAATGTAACCTGATAAATAGTAACCGGATTGGTAACAGAAGAATGTACAATATTTCCCGCTTTATCCTTAACAGCAAGAATATAACTTCCAGTCTCTTTCAAATTGTCTGTTACAGAATACTGATTCTTTGTATTATCAAAATCTTTAAATGCTTGATATGTCAGATTCTTTAACACACCTGCTGTTCCTGTCCAATAGGACTCATCCAGATTGCCATCGGCAATCTTTTCACTATCCTCAGCTGTAAGCTCATACAGAGCATATCCACCATTATCACCCATTCCTACAATATCCTTAACAACAGCTGCGAACTTGACACTTTTATATCCTTCTGTATCATCATTTGTAATGGTAAACGTGTCAATCTTCGGCTTTGTATCATCTGCCCATACACTAATTGTATATTCAAATGCACCGTTTAATCTGCTGCTGACATAAGCTATCTTTGTATCAGATGTTACGGAAAGAGATACATTCGGATCATTTGATTTCCATTTTGGCGCATCATAACCCTTGTTAGAAGATGCCTTCATTTGGACAGACTCTCCCTGTAAAACAATATAATTAGAATATTGCTGGTCTTTTTTTATAAAATACGCCTCACTAATACTTGTAGACTGTGCTTCCATCTTAAGCTTCAAAGTATAAAGAATCTTACTCGGTTCAGATTCAACACTTGCCTGGTAGTTATCCTTTGCCGTACCTCCTACCGGATTTGCCTGAATAACCGCATAATATCCACCAATACCATTTTTTTCAGAATTGGTTCGAATAACATCTGTAAAATCAATTTTAGATTCTGCTCCCTCATAAGTTTCCAACAATGTATCAGTCTCCGGGTTTGTCTCTGTACTTCCTTCAGCCAGACGATACAGTTTTACCGTATAATTTATGTCCAGATTTGCCTGACTGAGTGGTGTCCATGTAAGGATTCCCCCATTTGAATACGTTCCATTCCAGCCAAAATTAGAAGGTATGGTTAAAGAGACTGCTTTTACTTGTAAAGTACCATCTACTGGCTTAATATCATAATTGGATGCTTTTGTATTTGGTGTCAATTCATACGTTATTTTGTTTGTTGCTGTACCAAGATTCGTAATAGAACCGGATACGGAAACAGATTTAAAGCCGTCTGGGCTGACGAACCCCATACCAGTCTGGGTCCAACTATCATCAGAATGTGGTTTTCCATCATAAGCCCATGCATTGTGTGCCGTATCTGCGTCATCATCACAATAACTGATTGCTGTAATGGTAATCGGTCTTTTCTTAATCTCAAACGAATAAGCCTCAGTCACTACCTCTTCATGGTTGTCTCCAGCTGGTATTACTGCCCAGACATAATATGTACCTGCATCTTCCGGCATCTTACTCTTTGCTGTATTCCTGTCTAAGGCTGTTCCGTTCGACTGTGCAGCATAGAAATAAACCGGAGTCATACCAGACCTGTTGTCTTCCACATCTGCAGTCACATTACCGGTTTCTCCATAATACCAGCTTGGATTCGTTACAACCGTTCCGTTATCCTTCAACAATACATTGGTTGTATATGATTGTTTTGTAATGGTAAATACCAAACTACGAGTTCCTGTATAATTGCCCTTAAATGTAACCGTAATAGATGCACTGCTAATATCCGTAGATGCACTGACATTATTCTGATAAGCATCCGCTTTCAATTCATAATCCACATTTTCAATTAAAAGAGTATTCTCATCAAAAACAGCAATTTCCGGTTGAATTGCATTTCCTGTATATTCTGTAGAAAAAGTATTCGTATATCTATCTGTTGTTCCCGCACCTTCTCCTTTGTCAAAATAAAGCTTGATATTCTCTGATGATGCAGCCTCCTTTGGTTCCACCTTCAAAGTACCCTCTTTCACCGTAACATCATAATTATCCGCAGCTGCCTTTTTCCCTGCATCTGCTGCCTGATAGATACGATAGGAACCTACCCCTGCTGTACTGCTATTGTCAGGGTCATAATCCGTTGTCAAATCTCCTAACGTCAAGGAATCTGCATCAATCAATCCTTGCAAAGTTTCTCCTTCTACAAGTCCTTCTGTTTGGGTTGAATCATCTAAGATAAAAGAAAAACTACTATTATCCGGTTTTGCATCTCCATAATGTATCGTCATATCCGATGCCGTAACAGACAACTTCTTCTTCTGAATTATAACTGTAACCGGTTCACTTTCCGCTTTTAATATTTCTTCACCTAATCTAATCGTTGCAACCACCTTATAAGTACCGGATTCTGCCACCTGATAAAGTGTTTTGGTTGTATTGTAGCCATTCTTTACTGCATCGGTTGGTTCTCCTGTCAAATCCCAATTTTCTCCATTTTGCTTATACCAGCTAAAAGATATGCTATCATTGTCAATATTTTTTTCAAAAGCCGACCTTAATATAATACCACTGCCATTTGCCGTTCCATTGTATTCTTGTGAATTAGCAGATGTAGTCAATGTTAATACAGAGTCTTGTTCCTTCCACTTTGCATAGACAGAAAAATCCGCACCAGCCTTAATCGTTGCTTTCTTCTCTGTAATCGTTGTTTGGTCGGCATCTAATTCCGTTTTGATATCCGTTATTTGCTCGCCTTCTACATAGAAAGATGTGGTATACCATCCCTCAAATTCAAATCCTGCAAGAGTTGGTATTTCCAATGTAAAGGTAGCATCATCTCCAAACAGAATTTTACTGCCAGTTGCATTCCGGCTATCTAATTCTGCTCTATTTTCCGAATTGGATTTACTTAACGTCTGATAAATCAATACCTTCGTAGCCACAATCGTCTTTTGAAGACTATTTGTAATCTCATTATCTGCAATGGACGTACTTGCTGCCACGTTTCCTTGTGCATCCATTACATAAAGTGCATAAAATCCGGAATCTTTAATGATATCACTTGTTATAGTTGTTTCTTTGTCAGCTCCTGTTTTTGATACATCTACCATTTGCCAAATAGTACTATCTGTATCCGGTTTTTTAAGTCCATCCTTTGAATCCGCCTTTACAAAGGCATATTTTGCAATCCCCACATTATCCTTTGCAACCGCAGTCAGCTTTGTCTGCGTACTATCAGCCATAAAGGATATAATCTCTGGATTGATAGAATCAACATGTCCATAACTTTCACTGACATCAGATTCCCATGAATCTGCATAACGATCCGTTCCAGTTTTCACAATGGCTTGCACCGAAAAGGTGTAAGTTCCATAGGAAGTCATCTCACTGGAAAAATCATAATATGTATTATCTGTAGTAACAGTCTTATATGCAGTCTCTTCATTATTACGATATAAATATACCTTATAAGATAATGTAACATCACTATCTAACGACATGGCATTGTCATGTGTATCTACCGTTGGGGCTGTCCATGTCGCTTTCCTTGCATCTTCACCTGTACCCCATGCTAAATTGCCTGGTACTGCAATATTGATTTTCTGAATCTGAATACCTTGTGTATAATCATTGAAATAATATTTAGTATTCTTTGCCGAATAATATAAAATATAATAATTACCAGGAATCAACACCGTATCCGAATTAATCTCTGTAAACTCAATATCCTCTATATTCGCATCTAATTTTTTCTTATCCTCTTCACTTAAATAGTAATATTTATCTTCATTTGTAGACAATATATCACTTCCTGTTACCGCAAAAGTCAAAGAATCTTTATAAAGAAATGCTAATGAGAACTTTTCTTCTTTCGTACTATCCAATTTAGCAGAACTACCATTGACCAAAATTGTATTCTCTTCTTCCCCATCATTTGAAAGCATCATTGGAACAGCATCATTTTCCTCTTCAGAAATATTCTCAGAGGTATTATCTTTGTCCGTCTCTCCTGCGGAAGCATCCTCGTCTGCACTATTTGTTACAGTATCCGAACCATCTGTTGGTGCAGCATCCCCGTTGTTCACATCATCCGTCACATTCGTGCTATCACCTGTTCCACCGTCCGTGATACCACCATCCTCGGATTTCTTATCTGACCCGGCATTTGCATCATCTTCTGGTGTCGTATTCTGGTCTTCCGAAGACGCAGTATCCCCCGCATCCTCTTCTGATGTAGTATTTAGCTGCTGAGCCGAAGCAATCATACTTGCTGTATTATTATCAAACACCATTGATAATATCAGCACATAACATACTATTCTCTTCCATCTCTCTTTCCATGACTTTTTCATAATACATACCTTCTTTCGCATACTATATTTCATCATCCAGGCAAAATCTTCGCCCGTTCTACATTTTTAAACATATATAGTACATCGTATCATCCAAAGTACACCAAAAGTACACCAAATTACGAAAATTTAACAAAAAAATTATATTTTTGTGCTTTTGACAATTTTCCATCAGATTATTGCAGAAATATTGGTAATTCCATTTAAAACAATTAAAAAAAGAACCATTCCATTAAATGTAATGCAACAGTTCTTTTAAAACCACAATAAATATTCATTAAAACGATATCATCATCTACTTCCTGCCAACTCCCTGATTAACCAGACAATCAGCAGATTATCTATGCTAAGTATCCGATTAAGCAGGCAATCAACAGCTTATCCCTGCCAAATACCCGGTAGACCAGGCAAT
>JAQXLK010000012.1 GCA_029012085.1 Clostridiales bacterium | reverse complement strand
AGAACTTCTTGAAGGCTATAAAAATGGTGATATTACACTTAAGAACGGTGATTATGTAAATACGTAAAGGAAGGAGATTTTGTAAGTGAAACTTAAACATGGACCAAAGGAAAAAACTGTTGAACCCAAAATAGGACTGCGTCTGCAGGCATTGTTGGAAATGGGGGTCATAAAAGAGGTGCATCCGGTTTCGGAATCGACCATACATGAAAAGGGTAAAACATATTGGAGCGGAGACTGTAAGAAGTGGTACCGGGTAATTGAACTTTGCTATTCAAAATCGGGATTTCTAGAAGCGGTCATGGTGGAATGGGAAGACGGAAAAAGAGGAGTATATACATCCAGACTGGATAAATATCATGATTTTGAGATTGTACTGATGCAATAAAAGATTAATAGAATGGAAATTAGGATTTAGAGAAAGAGAGGAAAAGGAGATAATGATGATGAAGTTAAGTAGAGCTTTTCTTTTGTTGCTTTTTCAGAATGCGTTTTGCATACTGTTTTTGAAAATGATATTTGAACCTAATGTATGGGGCTTAGCTATTATTATAATTATAGGACTGTTTTGGCTTGTGAGCTTTTCAATGTGTGTGGTTGGAATATCTAATTATAATCCCAAATTTAAGGATAAAGACAATCCGACAAACTGAACTTTAGCTAATTAAGGATGAATGGTGGAAATATGAGAGATTTAATAGTAGACTGCTTTGCCGGTGGCGGTGGAGCAAGCGTTGGAATAGAGATGGCGTTAGGCAGACCAGTGGATATTGCCATCAATCATGATCCGGATGCAATTTTGATGCACAAAACAAATCATCCGGACACGGTACATCTTACAGAAGATATTTTTAAAGTTGATTTGCAGAAGTATGTAAAAGACAGTCATGTGGCGTTAATGTGGGCAAGCCCGGATTGCACAAGCCATTCCAAGGCTAAGGGCGGACAACCGAGGAAGAAAGGATTGAGAATACTTCCATGGGCAGTATTTAAGCACGCAAAGCAGATTCTTCCGGATGTAATCATAATGGAGAATGTGGAAGAAATACAACAGTGGGGTCCATTGGACGAGCAAGGACACCCGATACCGGAACGCAAGGGAGAAGACTATAAGAAGTTCATCACGGCGATGAAGTCACTTGGCTATATCTTCGACAGTCGAGAGCTGGTTGCAGCTGATTACGGAGCACCAACTACAAGAAAGCGGTGGTATGCAATCTTCCGGAGAGATGGAAAAGATATTATCTGGCCAGAACCGACGCATAGCAAAGGCGGCGCGAATGGATTAAACCAATGGGAACCAATTTATAAATATCTTGATTTGGACGATTGGGGAAAATCCATATTTGGCAGAAAAAAACCTCTTGCAAAAAATACCATGAACAGAATAGCCAGAGGGTTAGAAAAGTTCGTATTTAACAATCCGGAACCATTTATTGTGCAGGTAAATCACAGCGGAGATAATTTCAGAGGTCAAAGCATCCATGAACCAATGCCGACAATCACAGGAAAGCATGGATTTGGAACAGTTACGCCGGTATTGGCACCTTTTATTGATAAGGCATATGCAGGAAATTATAAAGGCGCAGGCAGTGCAGTAAATAATCCAATATCTACGATAACAACTGTAGATCACAATCGACTGATAACACCATTACTTATACAATATCATTCTGAAACAACAAAATGTGGAGTAAGAGGGCAGGCATTAACAGATCCTATACAGACAATAGATACCAGTAACCGTTACGGATTGGTTATGCAATACATTACAAAATTTTATAAATCTGGTTCTGGTCAGTCGTTAATGGAACCAATACATACGATTACTACATCTCCAGGACACTTCGGGCAGGTAACGGTTTATGCAATGCCGGCAGAAGAGCTGCTATTAAGTCTTGATAAAGGCATAATAGAGCAAAATGAGGTCAATGATGTATTACAGAAATGCACCTGGGTATCGCAATTTATTATGGAATATTATGGATGTGGTACAGGGCAAAGCTTATTTGATCCATTGCACACAGTTGTTACGAAAGACCGGTTTGCACTTGTTACAGTGCTTGGAAATGAATATGTAATTATGGATATTTTTCTTCGGATGTTAAAACCGGAAGAATTAAAGCTAGGGCAGGGATTTCCAAAAGACTATATCATAAATAGAGATTATGCCGGAAAGCCTTATCCTGTAGCAAAGCAGGTGGCACGTATCGGTAACAGTGTAGTACCGATAATGGCAAAAGCACTTGTTACGGCAAATTGCCCATATTTGAAAGTTGGAGAGCGTATGCCGAATATGACATTGAAACAGGAGCAGACCAGACAGATCCGATTTGCGTAAAAATAGTAAATTAAACTTTAGAGGAGGAATTGTATGGAGAGATTAACAATAAAATTTCCAAATGGATATTTATTGCAAGAACCTAAAACGGAAGACGGAGCATTGGAATATATAAACGCTATTGGAGAAAAATTAGGAAAATATGAAGATGCAGAAG
>JAQXLK010000011.1 GCA_029012085.1 Clostridiales bacterium | reverse complement strand
TACTTCTGCAATTGCAGGTATGGGACTTGGTTCTTCTGTAGCGCTTATTACAGATGGACGGTTCTCAGGTGCAAGCCGTGGAGCTTCCATCGGGCACGTATCTCCAGAAGCAGCAGTTGGAGGACCAATTGCATTGGTAGAAGAGGGAGATATCATTAAGATTGATATCGATAACACAAGCATTGAACTTAAGGTTTCTGAGGAAGAGCTTGCAAAGCGTAAAGCAAACTGGACTCCAAGAGAGCCAAAGGTGACAACCGGATATCTCGCAAGATATGCAAAGATGGTAACCTCTGGTAACCGCGGTGCAATTTTAGAGATTTAGATTTTATTAAAAGATTTAGATTACTTTATCGAAAAATAGAAAAAATCCTTTACAAATAGGGCAGGTTAGCTATATTATGGAAAGGATGATTAAAAAATGAAAGAAAACAGGCAGATAATAGAATATTCTTAAGTTTGCCAGAAAAATGCTTCATTACGAAAATTAAGGAGAAATGGGAAATGAAACAGTTAACAGGTTCAGAAATCGTAATTGAATGCTTAAAGGAGCAGGGAGTAGATACCGTATTTGGTTATCCAGGTGGTACCATTCTTAATGTTTATGACGCTCTTTATAAGCATCAGGATGAGATTACACATGTATTAACCTCTCATGAGCAGGGAGCATCCCATGCGGCAGACGGTTATGCAAGGGCAACAGGCAAGGTTGGTGTATGTATGGCAACTTCCGGTCCTGGTGCAACTAACTTAGTAACCGGTATTGCAACGGCATATATGGATTCGATTCCAATGGTTGCAATTACAGCCAATGTAGGAGTTTCCTTATTGGGTAAGGATTCTTTCCAGGAGATTGATATTGCCGGTGTAGTTATGCCGATTACAAAGCACAGCTTTATTGTTAAGAATGTGCATGAGTTAGCAGATACGATTCGTCGTGCATTTAAGATTGCAAAGAGCGGAAGACCTGGCCCTGTATTAGTAGATATTACAAAGGATGTAACCGCTAATCTTGCAGATTATGAATATAAAGCACCAGAAGAGATTCTTCCGGTTACGGATACGAGTAAGGAGTCGGATTTAGAAGAAGCTGCAAAGATGATTAAAAAAGCAAAGAAACCTTATATTATGGTAGGTGGTGGTGTAGTAGCTGCCAATGCGTCTGAGGAATTCCGTACCTTTGCAAAGCTTTGTGATGCTCCGGTTTGTGATACGTTAATGGGTAAAGGTGTTATGGATGGCAATGATCCGCACTATACCGGTATGGTAGGAATGCATGGTACAAAAACATCCAATTTTGGTGTAACTGCTTCTGATTTGTTAATCGTTGTAGGTGGACGTTTTTCAGATCGTGTAATTGGTAACGCAAAGAAATTTGCAAATAATGCGAAGATTATACATATTGATGTAGATGCAGCAGAAATCAACAAGAATATTGTGGTGGATGCAAGTATCGTTGGTGATGCAAAAGAAGTTTTGAAGAGATTAAATACCATGATTGAGCAGAAGGATAATGCGGAGTGGTTAGCGGAGATTGATGAACTCAACAAAAAATATCCATCTTCATATGCTACAGATACTTTAACCGGACCAACTGCAATCAATAAAATTTATGAACTTACCAAAGGAGATGCTATTATTACAACCGATGTAGGACAGCATCAGATGTGGGCAGCTCAGGTGTACAAATATAAAGAGCCACGCCAGTTGTTAACTTCTGGTGGTCTTGGTACTATGGGATACGGTCTTGGAGCATGTATTGGTGCCAAGGTCGGACGCCGTGACAAGACGGTTGTTAATATCGCAGGTGATGGATGCTTCCGTATGAATATGAATGAGATTGCAACAGCAGTTCGTTATAATATTCCGATTATTCAGGTTGTTATCAACAATCATGTACTTGGTATGGTGCGTCAGTGGCAGACTTTGTTCTATGACAAGCGTTATTCGAATACAATTTTAAATGACGCAGTAGATTTTGTTAAGGTTTCAGAAGGAATGGGAGCTTTGGCATTTAAGGCAACAACGATTGCTGAGTTTGAAGATGCATTTAAGAAGGCAATGGAATCTGGCAGACCATGTGTAATTGATGCCCAGATTGCAGAGGATGATAAGGTATGGCCAATGGTGGCAGCAGGTCAGCCGATTTCTACTTGTTTCTCAGAGGAAGATCTTGATAAATAAATATGTATAGCTCCCCGATATACATATAGATAAGTGAGGGCGAAGATATATAAATGTAAATCATTTTAGGAGGATTAAAAAATGGCAAGAGTTTATAACTTTTCAGCAGGACCATCTATCTTACCAGAGGTAGTGTTAAAGCAGGCAGCAGAGGAAATGCTTGATTACAATGGAACAGGAATGAGCGTAATGGAGATGAGCCATCGCTCAAAGGCATTCGAAGAGATTATTCAAACAGCAGAGCAGGATTTAAGAGACTTAATGAAGATTCCTGATAACTATAAGGTGTTATTTTTACAGGGTGGTGCTTCTCAGCAGTTTGCAGCAATTCCTATGAACCTTATGAAAAATGGTGTGGCTGACTATATCATTACAGGTCAGTGGGCAAAGAAGGCATTTGAGGAAGCTAAGAAGTATGGAAATGCAAAAGCAGTTGCATCTTCAGCAGATAAGACTTTCTCATATATTCCGGATTGCAGTGATTTGGATATTGATGAGGATGCAGATTATGTATATATCTGCCACAACAACACAATTTACGGTACTACATATAAAGAGTTACCAAACACTAAGGGTAAGATTTTAGTAGCAGATATGTCTTCAGACATTCTTTCACAACCGGTAAATGTAGAGGATTATGGTGTAATTTATTTTGGCGTACAGAAGAACGTTGGACCTGCAGGTGTTGTAGTCGTAATCATCCGTGAGGATTTAATCCGTGATGATGTTATGGAAGGTACTCCAACTATGCTTAAGTACAAGACTCAGGCAGATGCAGATTCTTTATATAATACACCTCCATGTTATGGTATTTATATCTGTGGTAAGGTATTTAAATGGGTAAAGGAAATGGGTGGCTTAGAGGCTATGAAGCTTCACAATGAGAAGAAGGCAGCTATCCTTTATGATTTCCTTGATTCATCTAAGTTATTTAAGGGTACGGTTGAAAAGAAAGATCGTTCTTTAATGAATGTACCATTTGTAACAGGTGATGAAGAGCTTGATGCGAAGTTCGTTAAGGAAGCAACTGCGGCAGGTTTCGTAAACCTTAAGGGTCACAGAACTGTAGGTGGTATGCGTGCATCTATCTACAATGCTATGCCAATTGAGGGTGTTGAGAAGCTTGTAGCATTTATGAAAGAGTTCGAAGCAAATAATGCAAAGTAGAATAGGAGAGTAAAAATGGCAAAGGTAAATTGTTTAAATCCAATCGCAGCCTGCGGTTTAGATTTGTTTTCTGATAATTATGAAATGGTGGACAGCATTGATAATGCAGAGGCAGTGTTAGTTCGTTCTGCTTCTATGCATGATATGGATATGCCAGAAAGTTTAGTTTCGATTGCAAGAGCTGGTGCAGGCGTGAATAATATTCCGCTTGACAAGTGTGCAGAGAAAGGTATCGTAGTATTTAATACTCCAGGTGCCAATGCAAATGGTGTAAAGGAAATCGTAGTTGCAGGTTTACTTCTTGCATCCCGTGATTTGATTGGTGGTTATAACTGGGTAAAGGAAAATGCTTCCGAGGCTGATATTGCAAAGATGGTAGAGAAACAGAAGAAGAACTTTGCCGGTAACGAGATTCAGGGAAAGAAGTTAGGTGTAATCGGACTTGGCGCTATTGGTGCAAAGGTTGCAAACATTGCTTTCCGTCTTGGTATGGAAGTATATGGATATGATCCATATGTAACGGTAGATTCTGCATGGTCACTTTCTAGACACATTAAGCATATTAAGAATGTAGAGGAGATTTATAAAGAGTGTGACTATATTACAGTTCATGTACCGGCTCTTGACAGCACAAAGGGAATGATTAACAAGGAAGCTTTCGGTATGATGAAGGATGGCGTTCGTATTCTTAATTTTGCAAGAGATATTCTGGTAAATGAAGAAGATATGAAGGAAGCCCTTGCAAGTGGTAAGGTTGCGAAGTATGTAACAGATTTCCCAAATCCTACAATTGCCGGTGTAGACAATGTAATTACATTACCACATCTTGGCGCTTCTACTGAGGAGTCTGAGGATAACTGTGCAATTATGGCAGTAAAGCAGACTGTAGATTTCATTGAGAATGGTAATATTAAAAACTCTGTAAATTATCCAGCCTGTGATGCAGGTGTTTGCGATACAACGGCAAGAGTTTGTATCTGCCATAAGAATATTCCGGATATGCTTACAAGATTTACCGGTGTGTTTTCGAAAGAGAAGATTAATATCGCTAACATGGTAAGTAAATCAAAAGGTGACTGGGCATATACAATCTTAGATGTAGAGTCAGAGGTGAATGATGCAAGCAAGGCAGAATTAGCTGCTGTTGATGGTGTTGTCAGAGTAAGAGTTATCTAAATAGAATTTGTTAGAGAATACTTCTGTTATTTTGATAGGAGTAAAAAGACATATTAAAATTTTAGGGACTGTCAGAGGAATTTCTTTGGCAGTTCTTTTATATGTGTAAAACGATACACAGGATTTTCATAATAGAATAGTAAAATATTCAAGATGATGTGTGTTCGATTGTAAAGAGAATAAGGAGTACAAAAGTATGGAAATCAAAATCCTTTTGGCAGATGATGATGAATTACTTAGAAATCTTGTGAAAGAGGTTTTAGAGGAAGAGAATTATGTAGTGTATGTAGCGGAAGATGGACAACAGGCATTAGAGCTTTTCTATGATAAGAAAGATTTTTCTTTGGTTATTTTAGATGTGATGATGCCTAAGGTAGATGGAATTGCGGTGTTAGATGATATCAGAGGCGTTTCTGATGTACCGGTTTTAATGCTCACTGCACTTGGAGATAGCAGCAGTGAACTTGCGGGACTTCGACATGGAGCAAATGATTATGTAAGTAAACCATTTCATTATGAAATTCTATTAGAGCGAATTAAAAATTTGCTAAAAATGACAAATGCACAGGGATTAGAAGTCAGCAGGTTCGAACATATGCTGGTGGATTATGCGGCACACAAGGTGTTTGTGGATGAAGAAGAAGTGGTTCTGAATAATAAAGAATTTCAGTTATTGGAATATCTGATCAGTAATCAGGGAATTGTGTTATCCAGGGAGAAGATACTGGATAGAGTATGGGGATTTGATTATGAGGGAGATATTCGTACCATTGATACGCATATAAAAATGCTGCGGGCAACCTTAAAGGGGGCAGGAAATTATATTAAGACAGTACGTGGAGTGGGATACTCTTTTGAATGTGAAGAATAAAGATTTTAGATTAAGAGACGGGATGATGGAGAATATATGAAAAGGTCATTAAAGATTAAGCTTTGTGTTACAGGTTTTTGTCTGATTTTATTATTTGTAATATTGAATATTTTATTTACATATCTTTGGATGAGCCCATTTTCCATGCGATTAACTGCAAATCGGATGGAAAAACTTGCAGATGCGATGAAGTCGCAGATGGACTTATCGGAAGACGAGTTTCAAAACTATATTGAACAAATTGATGAAGATTATAGTACGACTGTTACATTATTTGATTCCGAAAAGAAAATTATTGCTACAACATCTTCTGTAAAGGAGCGAAAGAACAAATTAGGTCCTATTACAGAAGGATTATTTGATGAAAATGTAGATATGTTGGAAAAGGGGAAGGCGGTTCGTTATTTTAAAGAAAAAAATTTGATTGGAATAAAAAACGATGAGGAAAAGAAGAGGGAAAATGGCACTGAAACAATTGCACAAAAGATAGGCAGACAGGATAATAATAATGAATCCGTTCGTATTTTTATGATAAAAAAGGTAGGAGATAATCGTTATGTAGTGTTGAATCGCACATTTCGTAGTTTTTATAATGCAACGATTGCTGCTATTTTGTTTGATATATTAGCAGGAGGGGTCATTATCATAATTGGAATTTTTGTTGTATGGCGTCTTAGTAATTATGTGGTAAAGCCGATTAAAGAAATTACTGGTGTTGCGGAGAATATTGCAAATTTACAATTTGATACGAAAGCACCGGAACATGGAAAGGATGAAATTGGCCAGTTAGGCTCATCTATTAATCGAATGTCAGAACATTTAGAGAAAAATCTTGTTCAGTTACAGGAGGATATTGATAATCGAAAGAAATTAGTCCGTAATCTTTCCCATGAGATAAAATCACCGGTAGCGGTTATTATGGGATACGCCGACCGTATGAAAGCAATTATTTCCAAAAATCCGGAAAAAGCGGTGCAGTATTGCGAAATTATTTCAAATGAAAGTACCCGTATTGATGTATTGGTAAAAGAAATGCTTGATTTCTCAAAAATGGAGCAGAGAATGGAAGAATTGAATTTAGAAACGATTTCGGTAAAAGAAATGTTGGAAAATGTAGCGACGAGAATTCGGGAGGAAAATGTTGAAAAAGAGTTTTTGGTCGAAGTAAACTGCGAAGAAATCCAAATTGTGGCAGATAAGGGGCTTATGGAGCGTGCAATATATAATTTGGTAAACAATGCAGTTCGTCATGGGGCGTCAGAAGCACTTACGATTACACTTACGGGACATTGTACGGAGGAAAAATATGTAGTCAGAGTGCATAATACCGGAAGCCAAATACCGGAAGATGAACTGCCATATATTTGGGATGCTTTTTACAAAGTGGATAAAGCAAGAGTGCGTAATAAAAATGGATGTGGTGTCGGTCTTTCCATTGTTCGTGAAATCGTAGAAGCTCATCATGGAAGCTTTGAGGCTGGAAATGATAAAACGGGAGTATATTTTACGTTGGTGATTCCGTTGAAACCAATAGAAATATAAATCTCGTGTTGCAATTCATCAAATATAAATGCTATGTTAAAAAATAGTGAACAAAAAATGCAGAAAATGCAGGCAGATTCATAAAAAAATGCCAATTTTCTGCATTTCTTCATAATTTGCTTGATTAAATGACGGGATTAGAGTATGATAACGTAGAAAAAGAAGTATAACTGACAATATCTATACAGATTTGTGTGGATTGTGTTGGAAAAATCATAAGAGGAGTTATATCATGAGTGAAAAGTTAAAGGTAGGTATCCTTGGTGGTACTGGTATGGTAGGTCAGAGATTTATTGCATTGTTGGAGAATCATCCATGGTTTGAGGTAACTACAATTGCAGCAAGCCCAAGAAGTGCAGGCAAGACATACGAGGAGGCTGTTGGTGATCGTTGGAAGATGGATACCCCAATGCCGGAGGCTGTAAAGAAGATTATTGTTCACAATGTTAACGAAGTA
>JAQXLK010000010.1 GCA_029012085.1 Clostridiales bacterium | reverse complement strand
CCGGCATTTCCATTTTTGATGTTGGCGGCGTTTTTTTTTTCCAGAAGTTCCGAAAAACTGAATAATTTGTTTATCCATACTAAACTGCATAAAAATAATTTGGAAAGCTTTGTAAATGGGCAGGATAGTTTTGGGCATTGTATGGTTGTTCCATATTATTTATTTCACCTTTGGTGTAAAGAATTATAAACAAGATACAATAAAGTGTTGACGGAGGCATCTTTACTACATTACCCCATGGAAATATGACACAATGTTTGTTGTAAATAGAACCGCAAGAAGATATAATAAAATAGTACTATAATCACAGAAAATATAATGTAGGGGCAAAATATGAATTATATAATTTCGGGGGCTATACTTATAAATGCGGTGCTATCTGGCTACTGGGCAGTTGAATCCCTCCTAAAAAAGATAGAAGTACAATTGTTAAAATTGGTATTTTCCTGATGGGAGCATTTTCCACAATTTGGAGTTTGGGCTTTGGATTGTTGTATTTGGTGACTGATGTTTATATTGCGTATATATGCCGATGTATCGGTATGTTCGGGGTGTTTGGCTATCTAATAATAGGATTGCGCCTTGTGGGAAGTCTTACAATGGCACCTTCCAAAATAGTAAAAAAATTTGAACTGATTTCCTACACTGGAATTCTGATTTTTTTTGGAACGATAGAGCCAAGTCAATCTACTTATTATATCGGAAAATGGGGCATGACATATTCACTTACCCCTGGGTTAATAAACAATATTTATTCGGGATATTCTGTTGCTTTAGCCATAGGGATTGCTGCTTTTGCATGGTACAACCGCAAGTATTCGGATACCTACAGACAGAAAGCCGTAGGAAACAGAATTATAATTATGGTTGCATTTTTATTTGTGGGAATGTTCTTTGATACTTTTTTTCCTATGATGGGCTTTGACTCTCTTCCAGGTACCACAATAGGTCAGTTTTTCGCCTATGTGGTCGTTTTGTACGCAGTAAAAGCAATGGAGAGCACAAAGGCCACCATAGGAAATATTTCAAAATTCGTGTACTATTCCCTCTCCATACCTCTTTGCGTTTATGATGCGGATGAGAAGCTGCAGCTTTTTAATGATGCATCGGAGAGCTTTTTCGGAATTACCAGAGCAGAGGCTATTAAGAGAAACATAGGGTTAAATGATTTATTTAAAGTGGATGAAGGCGTGCTGGACAGTCTTAGGAATGAAAAAAATGAAATCCATGCAGTTTGTCGAAACAATAGAAAAAACTGTGCGATAAATATTGATAAAATACGAGATAAGTACAGGGATGTAATTGGATATATTGTACTTGTGGACGACATATCCCAGCAGATATCCATGATGGAAAAAATGGACACTGCAAATAAAGCAAAGAGTACTTTCCTCGCGAATATGTCACATGAGATTAGAACACCGATGAATTCAATTATTGGTTTTTCAGAGATATTATTAAAGGGAGAGCTTACACAGGAACAACGGGGAGACATTGAGAATATTAGAGACTCATCCTACAGCTTACTCTCTCTTATAAATCAGATTCTTGATATTTCAAAAATTGAGTCAGGAAAACTGGAGCTGGTATGTAATGAGTATGATACTGCCAGTATGTTTAAATCAGTCATCGCCCAGATGAAAGGCGCAGCGGAGAACAAAGGTCTTAAATTTGTGGCGGAGATAGAGCCGACCTTACAGAAAATTTTATATGGTGATGAGATAAAAATCAGAGAAATAATAATCAATCTGATGAATAATGCTATAAAGTATACTGAGAGAGGACAGGTAATACTTCGTGCAAGAAGGGGAACCGTAAAGGAGGATCTGGTTTGTCTTGCGCTCGAGATTGAGGATACAGGTATTGGAATAAAACCAGAGAATCAGAAAACTGTTTTTGATGCTTTTGAGCAGGTGGATATGAAGGTTCACACTGGAATTGAAGGAACCGGACTTGGTCTGTCTATCGTAAAGGGATATGTTGAATTGATGAATGGCATCATTGAGATGGAGAGCGAGTATGGTGTCGGCACATGTATGTGCGTTGAAATTCCGCAGAAGATTGTGGATGCAAGTGAGATTGGTGATATAAATATGGTCGGCGAAGCCAAGGCAACCTCTAAAATAAAAGATGTCAAGGTAGATCACCTTGAGGTTCTTGTAGTAGATGATAACGAAGTAAATCTTAAGGTTATTAAAAAGGCACTTACATACTATGGAATAGACGCGGATACTGCTACCAGCGGAATTCAGTCCATAGAAATGTGCCGCAGTAAGGAATACTCAATTGT
>JAQXLK010000009.1 GCA_029012085.1 Clostridiales bacterium | reverse complement strand
CATAACAGAATTGGGTGTGGTCACATCATATGCAGATTTATCATTCAGCTTGTTCTGAATCTCATTTGTAATTGCCCCCTGCTCCAAATGAATGGATGTTTGAGAATCCGTTTTTGTTCCCTCTGCAACAATCAATAAGATAGAATTTTCTTCCACCATAATATATTTATCATCATCCAGCTTCAGGCGCATGAAGCTATCTTCACCCACACAGATTCTATCCCCTGATTCAAGATATAGATTTTGAACAGCATTCATTGTGCCGATACCCTCTCTCTCAATGGTCGCTGTTCCTTTTAAATCATAAATTTGTATGGAACGATAAAAGTCCTCTGTCTTCGAAAAACCCTTGATAAAAAACACCGTCACTACAATAACTATTATTACTGCTGCCCCAATGATTCCAATCCATTTCCCGGATATCTTTTTTTGATCCAAGTTGTCTTCCATCGCTTTTCTCTCCTGTAGAATTACACCAAACTACTGCTTTTGAAAATCATAGCTACCATCAGCAGAAACATAGAAATTTTTCCCACCATAATAAACAGTGTTATCACCTGTTATCTTCCACTGACCACTACCAAGCTTATAGCTTTTTCCCTTTTTCAGCTTTTTGACACCATTTGAAACAATCCCCTTCTTCATCCACGCTTCTTCAACCGAAACAGTACACCTGACAATGTTCCCGGCTTTATCCTTTGCCGTAATGATATATTTTTTGTCAGAAGGTTTTAAAGAAATTGTAGCACCGTTTCCCTCGAAAAGGACATTTTCTCCATTGATCGTAATCTGAGCAAGATTTTCATCCGAAATAACTGCTTTTAGCGCATCATTATAATATGTTTTTCCATCCTTCACTCCTGAGATGTTTGGTGTCTCTTTATCTATTAAAATTTTTTCCAGTTGAATTGGCCTTGTGACTGCACCATTCTCATTCTTTAAATAAATAATGGGCTCTGCCGTTTTTTCTACGACATAACAGTTACCATACACTCCCTTTTTTTCATTTGAAATACTGTACCCCGTCGCCGGATAAATGGTAACATCGGTAACATACCAGTCATTTTCTCCTTTCGTCCCGGAAATATAATAGGGATCCTTTGGCGTTGCAATATAAGTAACCTTAAAATCTGCTGTTGCCTCTGTCTCAGCATAATACTTAGTTGCAGCAAATACAGCCTTTAAGGTATAACTTCCTTCTTCATCCGGCACTACATTCGTATATGCATCATCCCCTGCCCCCTTCTGTTTATAATAATAATGAACTGAATTTGTTCCGTTTGTGTCCGAAACAGCAATCGGTAATGCCGCCTCTCCCACATGGTAATCTGCAATCGTAACAGAAGCTGTTCCAACAGCTTTATCAACAACAATTGTAACCTTCTGTTTATATGTACCCTCTGTATCATCCATTTTGATATAATGAATACTTATCGTACCCTCATATTTCCCCGGCGCAAGATTTTCCGCTGCCTCCACGGTATAACGATAAGTATCTGTACTTCCTCCAAGCAATATCTTGGATACACTTTCACCTTTTACAAGAAAAGCTGTATTATTCACAGAAATATCAGTAATCGTAATATCTCCAACATAATTTTGATTGCTGATCTCCCCACTTTGTTTTGGAATACTGTCTCCATAGACAAAAGTTCCCAGATTCAAATCTGAACCATTTTCAATATACTTAATAGGTGTCCTCGATATAATCAGTTTTGATGCATTCAGATAAACGTTTGCAGCTTCAATCGTTACCGATTGACTACTTGCATAACTTCCCCGAAAAGCATTCGTAATATTCGCTGCTTTTCCTGTTCCGTTTATAACCGCCAAAGCATGACCGTTTGCATTCGTCGTTTCAAATTTCCCTGAAATAATCTGATGTTTGGAATCGTCCGTAACATTACAAAATCCAACTACATAATTGAAATCTTGAGATTTACACTCGAGATTTTCAAGCACAGCCGTACCTTCCAGCTGAATACAGGCCTGTCCCCGGCTTTCAATCATTCCGTTTTTGATTGTCCATATGCCATTCAGTACAAATGCCGGAGTATCCGTATTAGCATACTTAATTGTATGATTTAAGAAATCTAATGTTCTCTCCAGCTTATTTACAGGACTTTGTGCCACATCCGTCTGCATCGTAGCCGATAATGAAATATCATTTGTTACTTCTATTGATTTTACCGCCTTTTGATTTTTCAGTGCACTTAAAAGTCCGTCTTGTGTGGAAACCTTTACTTTATAGTCTGCCTTTAAAACAACATCATTGATTTTGCCTGCCTGTTTTGACACATATTCATTTACTGATGAAAACTCACTGCCATTTGCATCATACCAACC
>JAQXLK010000008.1 GCA_029012085.1 Clostridiales bacterium | reverse complement strand
CCGGTTTGTGGCGTATACAGCCTGCTGACGTTTTCATTTTTTAGATAAAATCTTAAAAATACAGGGATTTAAGCTTTCCGGTTTTTTGAGACTTTTTATGCTGGAAAATGCATCTAAAACTGTCTCGCTTATGACATCTTCTGCATCTGTTGTATTTCCTAACATGTAGTATGCAAAACGATACATGTCCTTATAATATAGTTCGTACAGTTTGCAAAAGGCTGCTGTATCACCATTACGGGCAAGCAGTACATAGGCTTTCATTTCTTCCCCGTTCAATAAACGTCACCTCCAATTATCTTTTTTCGTATGAGTAGTGTTTATATTATGATAAAGTGTTGCATGAAAAATAAGAAAAGCCGAAATTTTTTCAAATTCGGCTGATTTTTTCTAATTTGCTGATGATATTTTTGCCACTCAGACTTTCTTTATCCGGAATGTGGTCATAGAGAGCAGTGAAATGCTCCATGTCATTCTGTGCAAAATAGTGGCGCCCCAACAATTCGTAAGTAGATGAAATATCCGTTCCGATGGAAATGCAATATTCCAGTATGGAAACAGCTTCGGCAGGATATTCCTCGTAGATACATTCGGCAAAAAGCTGTAATGTGCGGATATATTTGCTATAATTCTGGTCATAGACGGAAAGTGGTTCTAAGTTGGCGGGACCATAGGAAGCTTTCAGCTCCGTGTTGCTGATGCCAATCAGGTTTAGCATTTTCTTTTCGGACAGATTGCGAATTTCTTTTACATAATCTGCAATCTGTAATTGCTTTTTTTGATCATTTAAGGTAATATCTAATGGTAGTGTGTCAAGAGGCACCGTAATATATGGAAGATTTGAGATATCCTTGCGACGTGCCGAATTTGCTTCGTTTTCCTTTGCAAGGTAGTCGCTGACTGATTGCTTGTCATGGCTGGTATTCTTTTTGATGTTGTGGTGAAGAACCCAGCCTAATATTAAAATAGTTGGTAATACCATTATGTGTCTCATATCATAATCCTTTCAGAAAAGAGGTGTTAATATGTTTAATTTCAGTAATAAGAAAGCGCAGAAGAGAATTGCAGCAGTGATTGCAATTGTACTTGTACTTGCTATGGTAATAAGCTGTGTCGTAACTTCCGTTGGTTCATTCTAGTTATATCAGCTATAGAACTGCATTATTAACCGAGCGTTTACAAAAGAAGTGTATATGATTCATATAGACTTCTTTTTTTGCTGTATAGGAAATTTAACTACTCAAAGATATCATAGTATAGGAAACTATTTTTGTCAAAATGATAGTGGTAATATATTCCATATGACATGAATAATTTATACAAAAAAGGTAGGGAAATAATAGAAGTTTAGTAAATAATGACAGTATTTATTTAAATGCTTGAAATGCGGTTTTGTTGTGGTACAATGAAGAATAATGATGAGTAAAGTCTTGAAAGACAACAAAGTCTGTTCCAGTTCGTTTGAAGAAATATGGAACGTTTTTTATGAATATAGAGATTAAGGAATGAACAATCATGAAGAAAAATGGATTAAAATTAGCAGCATTGCTTTTGGCAGCGGGAATTATTTCTATGGGTACATATCATGCAGTTTCTGCAAAGTCAGATAATCAGACGATATATGGTGGCGTGTATTTAGATGGCGTCTATGTTGGCGGTCTTACAAAGGAAGAGGCTATGGAAGAGTATGACCATTATGTAGATGGTATTGAGGATTTAAAGCTGACACTTACAACGTCATCAGGTTCATATTCGACAACGCTTGAAGAAATTGGGGTATCCATTTCTGTTGAAGATGCTGTGGAACAGGCATATAATTATGGACGTCAGGGTAATATTTTATCCCGATATAAAGAGATTAAACAGTTAGAAGAAGAGAATGTTGTGCTGGTTCCTACAAAGGAATTTGATGAAGAGAAGCTACGGGATATATTAGAGAACAAAACCAGTGAATTGGTAACAGCACCGAAGAATGCTTCTATTACAAGAGTGGATGGAGAGTTCATTATACATGAGGGTGTAAAAGGAACCACAATTAAGGTTGATGAGACACTCAAGGAAGTAGAGAAAGTTTTCAAGGCAGAATGGAAGCAGAAGGATATTAAAGTTGCTGCAGTTGTAGAGGAGCAGGAGCCACAGTATACGGAAGAAGACTTTTATGCGATTGACAGTGTGTTGGGACAAGGTTCTACAGAATACAGTCAGGGGAATACTGCAAGAAGCCAGAATCTTGCAACCGGAGCGAGCAAGATTAGTGGTACGGTATTGATGCCGGGAGAGCAGTTCTCCGTATATAATACCGTAGCACCATTTAATGCAGAAAACGGATATGCAAATGCAGGTCAGTATGTCAGCAACGGTAGTGATATTGAGCTGGTGGATGGTTATGGCGGAGGAATTTGTCAGGTGTCAACGACACTTTATCTGGCAGTATTAAGAGCGGAATTAAATGTAAAAGAGCGTTATCCACATTCTCTTACTGTCAGCTATGTAAAACATGGAATGGATGCGGCGATAGCTGGTGACTATATGGATTTTAAGTTTGAGAATAGTACCGAATATCCGATATATATTGAAGGATATGCCGGCGGAGGTACCATTTCCTTTGCAATATATGGACATGAGACAAGACCATCAAATCGAACCATCTCCTTTGAATCCATTGATGTAAGCACCTATGAACCGGGAGATCCGGAGGAGATAGAGGATGATACCTTAGAGGAAGGTAAGCAGGAGACAGAACAGGCTGCGCATACCGGATATTATACAGAGTTGTGGAAGCATGTGTATGTTGATGGTGTAGAGACAGAAAAATATATTGTGGACTTCGGCAAGAGTACTTATAAAGCACAGAAGGCAAAGGTTCGTATCGGTACGAAGAAGAAAAAGGATAAAGATAAAGACAAAGACAAGGATAAGAAAAAAGAACAGGACGATGAAAGCGAGCAGACATCAGAGACGCCTGCAACAACGGAGGCAACGGTACCAGAGACGCCTGCAACGGAGGCACCTGCTGGTGGAGATGAAAGTGGAGGAGAATAGGAATGAGAACTGGTAAATTACCAGAGCATACCTTCAAACGTTCCGTAATTAACCCAATCCGGTATCGGAATAAGGAGACCAGTTTCCGGCCGGCAGTGGGACATGATGGGGCAGTGATTGGCAGTATGGTAACATCCATGGCCACCACTGCCTTTTGTTATACCGGAAACGAGATTTATGCTTTGGATAACGCAATTAATAATGTTATAGCTGCAGGAGGCAGACCTTTTGGCATAGCGACCGCAATCCTTATGCCGGAGCACAGCGAAGAGGCAGAGCTTAGAGCAATTACTGACCGAATCTGCAAAAAGGCGGAAGCGTATGAGATAGAGGTATTAGCAGGGCATACGGAATTGGTGCCTTCTGTTACCAGTCCAACAATTACGGTTACCGCTTATGGGAATGTGCTTTGGGAAAACCGGCATAAGCAGGTAAGAGAAGGTCTTGATATTGTAATGACAAAGTGGACGGGAATTTATGGAGGAGCTGTTCTTGCTACCCTGAAAGAGGAAGAACTTATAACCCGCTATCCGAAAAGTTATATTGAAAAGGCTGCATCCTATATGCAGTATACATCCCTGATGCCGGAGCTTAAGGTTATAGAGGCAGCAGTCGCGGAGCACCCTGATTGCATTCTGGCAGCCCATGATGTGTCAAACGGAGGTGTGTTTGGTGCGTTGTGGCAGTTGTTATCAGCCTGCAATGTGGGTGGTGAATTTAATATTCGTAAATTTGCTGTGAAACAGGAGATTATTGAGGTATGTGAATATTTTGATATCAACCCTTATATGATGAATGGACAGGGAAGTTTACTGCTTGTGACAGCAGAGGGGGATTATCTTGTGAATCAGATGCGGCGTGCTGGCATTTATGCAGATGTAATCGGGAATACGACAGCTAACACGGACCGGAAGGTATTAGTAGGTGAGGAAGAACGCTTTTTAGTGCCACCAAAGGGTGACGTATTAAATGCAGTCTTTTATGGACAACCGGTGCCGGTATAGATAGTAGAGAAGGGAGCAGAATTATGCAGAATGAAAGAACAAAGATATTAAGACTGTTAGAAAATAATTCCAAGATGAGTACAAAGGATATGGCAACCATGCTTGGAATGGATGAGTCGGTTGTGATCAATACGATTCAGGATATGGAACAGGAGCAGATTATCTGTGGATATAATACGGTGATTAACTGGGATAAGACAGATGATGAAAGAGTAACCGCTTTGATAGAGGTTAAGGTGCAGCCTCAGCGTGGTGAGGGCTTTGACCGTGTGGCAGAGCGGATTTATAACTACGAGGAGGTAACTTCCTTATATCTGATGTCAGGTGGTTTTGACATGACGGTGTTTATTGAAGGAAAGACTATGAAAGAAGTGGCTCAGTTTGTGGCTAGAAAGCTGGCACCGATGGAAGGTGTACTCAGTACTTCTACTCATTTTGTGCTAAAGAAATATAAAGAAACAGGAACGAAGATTGAACAGCGCAAGAAAGATGAGAGACAGGTGGTGACAGCATGAGAAATCCATTATCAGATAAGGTGATAAAGATTAAGCCATCGGGAATTCGGAAATTTTTTGATATTGTAAGTGAGATGCCGGAAGCCATTTCCCTCGGTGTGGGTGAACCGGATTTTGACACACCGTGGTGTGTCAGGGAAGAGGGTATTTATTCTTTAGAAAGAGGAAGAACCTTTTATACTTCCAATGCAGGTCTTTTAGAGCTTCGACAGGCAATTTGTGAATATATGGACAGACGGTTTCATATTGCCTATAATCCAAAGACAGAAGCGGTATTAACAGTTGGCGGCAGTGAGGCCATTGATATGGCACTTCGGGCAATGTTAAATCCGGGGGATGAGGTTATTATCCCAGAGCCGTGTTATGTATCCTATGTGCCATGTGTGGAATTGGCAGATGGCGTACCGGTTACCATTTCCTTAAAAAATGAGAATGAGTTCCGGTTGACAAAGGAAGAGCTGGAAAATGCAATTACAGATAAGACAAAGATATTGATTCTTTCTTATCCGAATAATCCAACCGGTGCCATTATGGAAAGAGAAGATCTAGAAGCCATTGCAGAGGTGATTATCAAGCACGATCTCTATGTCATTTCTGATGAAATTTATGCAGAGCTTACATATACCAGTGGTCATGTGAGTATTGCTTCCCTTCCGGGAATGTGGGAGCGTACCATTGTAGTCAGCGGATTTTCAAAAGCATTTGCCATGACCGGATGGAGACTTGGTTATGCTTTAGGACCGGCTATGATTATAGAGCAGATGACAAAGATTCATCAGTTTGCCATTATGTGTGCTCCCACCACAAGCCAGTATGCTGCCATAGCTGCCATGAAGGACTGTGACCGGGATGTAGCGAATATGAGAGAGTCATATGACCAGAGAAGACGGTATCTGTTAAATGCATTTCGGGAAATGGGACTTCCGTGCTTTGAGCCGAAGGGGGCATTTTATATGTTTCCGTGTATTAAGGAATTTGGAATGACTTCTGAGGAATTTGCAACCAGATTACTGCAGGAAAAGAAGTTGGCAGTTGTACCGGGAGATGCATTTGGTGAATGTGGAGAGGGATTTTTGCGGATTTCTTATGCCTATTCTTTGGAGGAATTGAAAACTGCCATCGGACGTCTGCAGGAGTTTGTGGAAGAACTGCGTGGGTAGAATAGAACTAGGAGAAGAAAGAAATGATAAATATTGTATTGCATGAGCCGGAAATGCCGGCAAATACCGGAAATATTGGAAGAACCTGTGTGGCCACAGGAGCAAGACTTCATCTGATTGAGCCACTGGGATTTCGCATTAACGACAAGATGATTAAGCGGGCCGGAATGGATTATTGGGATAAGTTGGATGTGACTACTTATGTAAGTTATGAAGATTTTCTGGCAAAGAATCCGGGTGCGAAAATATATATGGCAACTACAAAGTCAAAGCAGACCTATACGGATGTACAATATGAAGAGGATTGCTATATTATGTTTGGTAAGGAGAGTGCAGGGATTCCGGAGGAAATCTTACTGGATAATAAGGAGACTTGTGTGCGGATACCGATGCTGGATGAGATTCGTTCCCTGAATCTTTCTAACTCCGTGGCAATCGTGTTGTATGAAGCGTTGCGTCAACAGGGATTTGCCCATTTTCAGATGGAGGGACAGCTTCATCGGTACGAGTGGTAGGAAATAAAAGGCAGCTTTGAAATTATTCAAGGCCGCCTTTTATTTTGTGAAAGGTTGTGATAGAATATATATATCTATGCGATGAAAAAGGATTGCATAACCTTGGTCATTTAAGTTATAAAAGGGGTATGTCATGAATAAGAGAACATTACGAGTATTAGAATATTATAAAATTATAGAGCAGTTAACCAGCTTTGCTACCTGTCCGGCTGGAAAACGTATGTGTGAGCGGTTAAAGCCGTCTACGGATATTATTGAGATTGAGCGCAGCCAGACAGAGACAGGGGATGCCCTTACAAGAGTTTACCAGCATGGAAGCATTTCCTTTTCCGGAGTATATCCCATTGGAGAAGCGATGAAGCGTGTGGCAGTGGGAGCAGCTTTGTCGATTCCGGAGCTTTTGGATATTGCAAAGCTTTTAAATGTGGCAAAAAATGCCAGACAGTACGGAGAAAAAAGCAGTGAAAGTACCATTGCAGTTACCGGGGGACATGGCAGAGGTGAAAAGGATTCTGACGGAATGGATGAAGGGACAGAGTCTTCCAAAACAGATTCTCTAACTGGTTATTTTGAAAGTCTGATGCCGTTAGAGCATCTGGCAAGGGAGATAAACCGATGTATTTTGTCAGAGGATGAGATTGCAGATGATGCTTCTTCGGAGCTTAAGGACATCAGACGCAGTATGAAGGTGATTAATGGCAAGGTACATGACGCATTAAGCAAGTTAGTCAGTAACCAGGATAATCAGGCAAAGCTTCAGGATGCTTTGGTCACTATGCGTAATGGAAGATATTGTATTCCGGTAAAGGCGGAGTATAAGGGACAGTTTCCAGGAATGGTGCATGATCAGTCAGCTACTGGTTCTACTATTTTTATTGAGCCGATGTCCGTAGTGAATTTGAATAATGAACTGAAGGAGTTAGCGGCAAAGGAAGCTGTAGAGATTGAAAAAATTCTTGCAAGACTTAGTGAACAGGTGGCACTTTCAAGGGAGAGTCTTTTGTCAAATGTAGAGATTTTAACAAAACTTGACTTTATTTTTGCAAAGGCATCTTATGCGAAGTCCTATAATGGAACCTGTCCGGAATTTAATGAAGACAGGGTGATTGAGATTAAGCAGGGAAGACATCCTCTTTTGGAAAAACATTCTGTTGTGCCGGTGGATATCCGATTAGGAGAGGACTTTACCATGTTGATTATTACGGGTCCGAATACCGGTGGTAAGACAGTTTCCCTGAAAACACTTGGTTTATTTACTTTAATGGGACAGTCAGGACTTCACATTCCGGCATTTCAGGGTTCTAAGCTTAGCGTATTCCGAGATGTATTTGCAGATATTGGTGATGAACAGAGCATTGAACAGAGTTTAAGTACATTTTCATCCCACATGACGAATATTGTATATATTATGAAGCATGCAGATAAAGATACACTGGTACTCTTTGATGAGTTAGGTGGCGGTACGGATCCGGTGGAAGGTTCTGCACTGGCGATTTCTATTTTAAGTGATTTGCATAACCGGGATATCCGTTGTATGTCAACCACTCATTACAGCGAGCTTAAGACCTTCGCTATGACCACAGAAGGAATCGAAAATGCCTGCTGTGAGTTCGATGTGGAGACCCTTAGTCCGACCTATCATTTATTGATTGGAATTCCTGGTAAATCCAATGCTTTTGCCATTGCAAAGAAGCTGGGAATGTCAGATTCTGTCATTGAAAATGCAAAGTCGCAGATTGACAGCAGTGCTCTTGATATGGAAGGACTGCTTGCAGATTTGGAAAAATCAAAGCGTACCATCGAGAAGGAACAGGAAGAGATTGAGGCAAATAAAGCTGAGATTGAGAAACTGAAGGCAAGACTTTCTTCAAAGAATGAACATATTGAACAGCGTAAGCAGGATATCTTACGAAATGCAAGGGAAGAGGCAAGAGAGATTTTAGAGGAAGCAAAAGCATTTGCAGATGCATCCATAAGAAGGTATAATAATTGGGAAAAGGCAACCGGTTCTGACCTTACGAAGGAGATGGAAAAAGAGAGAGAGGCTCTTCGGGGAAAGCTTAAGAATGTAAACAGTAAGTTAGAAGATAAGGTACCGAAGCGCAGTTCTAATCACAAGGCATCGGATTTTCATTTAGGAGATGCGGTGCATGTCATCAGTATGAATGTGGATGGTACGGTTCGTTCCCTGCCAAACGCAAAAGGCGAGATTACAGTACAGATGGGGATTTTGCAAAGTACAGTAAAGATTACCGATGTGGAGATTATCAAAGAGGAAAAGAAGCAGTCAAAGCAGCAAAAGACGGCCGCTTATCGTGCTTCTGTTAATAAATCCAGAAATATTAAGCCAGAGATTAATCTGCTTGGAATGACAGTAGATGAGGCAATTTCGGAGCTTGACAAGTATTTAGATGATGCCTGTTTGTCACATTTGAATCAGGTGCGGGTAGTGCATGGAAAAGGAACTGGTGCGTTGCGTAAGGGCGTACATGAGTACTTGAAACGTCAGCCTTATGTGAAGTCCTTCCGTCTTGGCGAATTTGGAGAAGGAGATGCCGGAGTAACGATAGTAGAGCTATGATGGTTTGCGCCGTCAGATTAGGCAGGCGGCTGTAGATATAAAAAAGGAGGAGAGGTTACATGGATAAACGGCGGATTTTGATAGTAGATGATGATGAGAATATTGCAGAGTTGATTTCCCTTTATCTCGTAAAGGAGTGTTTTGACACGGAAATGGCAGCAAATGGAGAAGAGGCTTTGAAAAAATTCGAATCCTATCATCCGCATTTAATACTACTGGATATTATGCTTCCAGGCATTGATGGTTATGATGTATGTCGGGAGATTCGAAAAAAGAGTAATGTACCGATTATTATGTTGTCTGCTAAGGGCGAGGTGTTTGATAAGGTATTAGGATTAAAAATTGGTGCGGATGATTATATGGTCAAACCATTTGATTCCAATGAACTTGTTGCGAGAGTACAGGCGATTCTTCGACGATCAGCAACTCAAAATGAGGAGAAACAACAGGAGGCTAAAGATGAGGGCGAGTGTGTAAAGTATGATGGTTTGACGGTGAATCTTACCAGTTACTCGGTGGTTTACAATGGAAAGATGGTGGAAATGCCACCTAAGGAATTAGAACTGCTTTATTTTCTTGCAAGTAAGCCAAATCAGGTATTTACAAGAGAGCAGCTTCTCGATAAAATCTGGGGATATGACTATATTGGAGATACAAGGACAGTGGATGTACATGTAAAGCGTGTCAGGGAAAAGATTAAGGATGGAAGTAACTGGTCCATTGCAACTGTATGGGGTATTGGATACAAATTCGAGGTAAAATAGTCGGGGGGACTTGGATTGAAACGTACGTTTTTTGATAAAATTATTGTAGGGATTCTGATTTTGCTGGTGGTAGCTTTCTTAGGACTCGCCACCTATATGTCTTATTCCACTCAGAAGGTGTTGGTATCTGAGAAGCAGGATACCCTCATAAATGAGGCGATGCTGCTTTCCAAACAGACTATAGGCAATTATCTGGAGGGACTCATATCACTTGAACAATTGCAGGTACGTCTTGATGAGTTTGAGGATACGCTAAAGACAAATATCTGGCTGTATGGAGGGGATGGGGCATTGATTGCGGCATCCAATCGAACACCAGAGAGTGTGATTCCACAGGATATTTCTAAGTTAGATACAGAGATTAAGTTAAGTGATGGTTTTACCCAAACCGGTGATTTTTATGGATTATTCGATAAAAGAATGATTAGTATTGGTATTCCAATCTTTTCAGGCGAAAACCTTGAGGGATTTATGGTTTTGCACACTTCGATGACGGAGCTTAAGGAAGTGCAGGATGAAATGATTAGTATCATGTATGTTCCCTTTTTCACAATGCTTTTGGTAGTGGTTCTTGTATTGGTTTATTTTTCTGGAACCGTATTACGTCCGTTATCCAAGATTAATCATGCAGCCAGAGAGTACGCAAAGGGGAATTTTGAGGCAAGAGCCAATGTAAAGCGGAATGATGAGTTGGGAGAACTTTCGGATTCTTTGGAATATATGGCTAAAGAACTTAGTAAACTGGATGAGTACCGAAAGAACTTTATTGCCAATATTTCCCATGATTTTCGGTCGCCGCTTACATCGATAAAGGGATATTTAGAGGCAATGCTGGATGGAACGATTCCGGTGGAAAAATATGACCGCTATTTAAATATTGTATTAAATGAGGCACAGCGATTGACAAAGCTTACAGCCGGTCTGTTGGAATTAAACAGTTTTGATACACATGGTCCTGTATTAAAAAGACAAAAGTTTGACATTGTGGATGTAGTTAGAGAAACCCAGAATACTTTTGAAGGTCGGTGCGAGAAAAAAAGGATTCAATTGCGACTTACATGTTCGGTAAAAGATGCTACTGTATATGCAGATAAGATGAAGATAGGTCAGGTAATATATAATCTTATTGATAACGCAATCAAGTTTAGTCCGGAATATGGAAAGATAGATGTGACAATCTCTAAAAAAAATGATAAAATCTTTGTGTCTGTTAAGGACGAAGGACCGGGAATTGAAAATGATAAGCAGAATAAAGTGTGGGATCGTTTTTACAAAACGGATTCCTCTCGAGGAAAAGACAAACAGGGAACAGGATTGGGACTTTCCATTACAAAGGAAATCATTAAAGCCCATGGTGAACATATTAATCTGATCAGTACGAAAGGGGCAGGAAGTGAGTTTATATTTTCACTGCCTAGAGAACCGGTGGAGAAAAAGGATAATGTAATTGGATAATTGAAGGAATAATAGAAAGAAGAGAGGAGCAGCGGTCAGCCGCAATATGGAATATGAGATTTATTAAGGAATTGAGAGAGGGAGATATGATTTCTTCCATTTATCTGTGCAAGGATAAGAGAACATTACAGACAAAGGCAGGAAAGAACTATTACTCCATGCAGTTACATGACAAGACAGGAGCCATAGATGGAAAAGTATGGGATTTATCCAGTGGAATTGAGCATTTTGAGTCAATGGACTATATTCAGGTGGATGCACAGGTAACAAGCTTTCAGGGCACACTTCAGCTGAATATCCGCCGGGTTCGAAAGGCGGCAGAAGGAGAGTATGATCCAACAGATTATATGCCGTGTTCGAAACGCAATTTAGATGAGATGTATGATGAATTGGTTACCATGATACATACAGTAAGAGAATCACACCTGCAGAGATTATTACAGATGATTTTTACAGAAGATGCAGAGTTTATAAAAAATTTCAAGATTCATTCGGCTGCAAAGACTATGCACCACAATTTTGCAGGTGGTTTGTTAGAACACAGCATCTCCGTGGCAAAACTTTGTGATTTCTTTGCAAAGCAGTATCCGGTGATTAACAGGGATTTGCTGATTACTGCTGCACTTTGTCATGACATTGGAAAAATGACGGAGATTTCAGGTTTTCCGGAGAATGATTATACCGATGAGGGACAGCTCATCGGACATATTGTGCAGGGAGTCATTATGTTGGATGAAAAAATGCGTCAAATCGAAGGATTTCCTGTAAAACTTGGAAATGAGTTGAAGCATTGCATATTAGCGCATCATGGAGAACTGGAATATGGCTCACCAAAGAAGCCTGCTTTGATTGAGGCTGTGGCTTTGGCCTTTGCGGATAATACAGATGCAAAGCTGGAAGGCTTTATTGAAGTGTTAGATGGCAGCACAGAGAAAGATGGTGAATGGCTGGGATTTTCCCGTATGTTTGATTCTAATGTGCGTGCAACTTCAAAATAGAAAAAGAATCGTTTTGTAAACGAAACTTTTTCAGGTTTGCATGCCAGCCTTTGTGAGTGGGTCATATATTATTTGTGCTGATAATAAAATACTGCAAGCTGGGTACGGTCACGCAGCTGAAGCTTCTCTAAAATGGAGCTAAGATAGTTGCGTACGGTACCCTCGCTTAGATACAGATTGGAAGCAATTTCTTTGTTGCTTAAGCCCTCTGCCACTAAGGTGATAATCTCGTATTCTTTTTCGGAAATATCATAGCTTCCATAGTCAAAGGTATCAGAAGTCTTCATTAAATCCGGAATCTTTTCCATAATTTCACTTCCATATACATTCTGACCGGAATGTACAGCTTTTAAGGCAGGTACGATATTTTCATAATTCTGTTTCACAATATATCCTTTTGCCCCTAATTCTAAAGCTTTCACAATATACTCATCATCTACAAAGGTAGTCAGGAATAATACCTTTGCGTCAGGAAACTCTTTTAATAATTCTGCTAAAGCATCCGTTCCGTTCATGCCACTCATACGGATATCCATGAGTAACACATCGGGTTTGTGTTCTCTATATAATGGTAATGCCTGAGAACCATCGTTGCCAATGGCGGCAACTGTGATAGTTTCTTCTGCTTCTAATATCATTTTTAGTGACATACAGACTAATTGGTCATCATCAATTAATACAATGCGCATATATATACCGAACCTTTCTATTCTGATAAAAATATTACGTTTAAATATAGTCCATTATAATATATGCGCCATTTTTTGTCCAACACTCTTAGTGTTCCAGTGCTTCACCATTAATCGGTTCCAGTATTCTCATTTTTATTGATAATATAAAGCAGAAAGATTGAAGAAAAATTGAAAATATGTGAAAGAATTGTAAAATGTTTGTTATATATGCAAAAGTGTAGCATTTATTTATAAATATATACTTTTGCATAGTTTACATTTGAATATCAAAGATGATATACTGAAAAAAATACTTTGGAGGAAACAGGAGAAAATATGGGAAAATACAAAAGAATTACTTTTTATTTAATTGTATTGCAGATGGTTCTGTTTTTTATTGTAATCGCTTTTTTTCGTGTTGATAATATGACTCTTGGACAGGGAGACGTGTCTTCCTTTGATACAGGATGGACGTTATCCTATCCCGATGGAGAGAACGTGCAGATAGATACTTTACCATACCATTCCGAGTGTAAGGCGGGAGACATTTTGGTTATGGAGAGAAAGGTGCCTCGACAGTATTATGGGAAAACAATGTTTTTTCTTTCGGCGGACAAGGAACTTGTAATCAGGATGGATGGAGAAGAGATATATTCCTTCGGAAAGAATGATAAGAAGTTGTTCGGGCATACGCCAGGCAGTGTATTTAATTTTGTAGATATTCCGGAAGATTGTAAAGAGGGCGTTCTTCAGATAGAAATGGTATCTGCCTATGACAATTATGCAGCATATTTATCCAATATACGAATTGCAGACAGGGATGTTGCGATATTAAAGGTTTTAAAGGAAAATATGCTAAATATTCTTTGTTGTGTTATTCTGACATTTTCAGGAATCCTGCTTATGGTTTTAGGATTACTGCAAAAGATGTCAGGAAAGAAAGAACAGGGAATGTTGTATTTGGGTATTGTTCTTGTATGGGCATCCATTTATTGTGCCATAGAAACCAAAATTTTACATATTTTCTATGGAAATCAGACCCTGTATTCTTTAATGGTTTTTCTGTTTTTGATGTATCTTCCAATGCTTTTGATTCTGTATTATATGCAGTTAGGGGCATGTGAGAACAAGTTGTCCTACCAGCTTGTGCTTGGTTTAACCTTTTGCAATGTGGTGCTTCAGGTTCTGTTACAGGTGTTAAATGTCAAAGATTTTATGGATATGGCATTTTTATCCCATATATTAATAGCAGCTACGATTATTGTTGTACTGATGAATTATATTGGTGCGGCAAAAGGAGAAGGAAAAGAAATTGCATGGATGGAGATGGCAGCACTTTTGATTATGGGAGGCGGAAGTGTAATAGATTTGTGCCGTACCTATCTTATTAAGGTGGGAGATTTGGGAAAATTCAGCCGTTATAGTACCACGATTTATGGACTTATCATGATATTTTTACATATACGCTGGATGGTTCATAATGCGACAGAGGAGATGGAGGAGAATAAACGGTATCTCGAGCAGGAGGTTAGCCGTAAGACGGAGCAGGTTCGGGATATGTTAAACCAAACCATTAATGCATTAAGTAATACGGTAGATGCAAAGGACTGCTATACCAATGGACATTCAAAACGTGTAGCAAAATACTCGAAAATGCTGGCAGAGAAGATGGGAATTGATTCGAACGAACAGGATGAAATCTATTTTGCGGGTCTGCTGCATGATGTTGGTAAGATTCGGATTCCCGATGAAATTATAAAAAAAGAGGCAAAATTAACAGATGAAGAATTTAGCTATATTAAGCTGCATCCGGTAACAGGGTACCACATATTAAAGAGAATTTCCGCTTTTTCCATGATTGCAACTGGAGCAAAATATCATCATGAGCGGTATGATGGAAAGGGATATCCGAATGGATTGTCTGGAGATAATATTCCGTTGGTTGCCCGGATTATTGGTGTAGCAGATGCTTATGATGCTATGACCAGCAATCGTTGTTATCGTGACACTCTTCCACAGGAGATTGTAAGACAGGAAATCGTAAAAGGTAGAGGAAGCCAGTTTGACCCTGTAATAGCAGATTTCATGTTGGAAATTATTGACGAAGATAAGGAATACTCCCTGCGGCAAAAAGATTTTTACAAGAAGACAATTCTGGTGGTAGATGATGAGAGAGTGAACCGGATGGTTGTAGCGCATATCATGAAAGATAATCAGATGTATGATGTGGTTGGCTGTGCCAGTGGAAAAGAGGCATTAGAGATATTAGAAAAGCGGGTGGTACATCTTATTTTGTTAGATCTTTGGATGCCGGAGATGGATGGATTTGAAACGTTGAAGCTAATACGGGAAAAATATAATATACCGGTAGTATTAATGACCGGGGACAAGGATAAGGAGACTCTTCAAAAGGCAGAAGAAATGGGAGTAGATGACTACCTGACAAAGCCATTTTTACCTTTAGAGTTAAATGAGATTGCCCATAGTATATTAGACAATTAGTCTGGTTATCTAAAAATAAACTGCTTTTTATCCGGTATATCTATGCTATTTCGGTACTGACACAAATATATGATATCCCTGTTCTGCTTTAATATGAATGATACCGTGCAGAGTGTCTACCCGCTCTTTCATGTTAGAAAGACCGATTCCAGTGGTATCAGATGTTGTGCTTTTAGCAGTGCCATTGTCTTCAATGAGCAGCTGATAAAAGGCAGGATGCTCTTTTACTGTTATTTTTACAAGGCTTGCATCACTGTGTTTGATTGTATTATTCAATGCTTCCTTTGTAATGGCAAGAAAACAGTATTTAATCTCTTTGGGAACATTTTTGGAAACAGCATAATCTAATGTGGCATGGCAGAATGTGAAATTGTCTGTCAGGTTTTTTAATGCATGCTGTAAGTCTACAGATTCATTGTGCAGGTCATGAACGCTGTTACGGATACTGTTCATGGCGGTATCCAGGGTTTCTTTTAAGGTGGACAGATGTGGCTTTATGGTTTCGTCTTTACAGATGGCAAGTAGTACGCCTACCTGCAGGATGGAACGGGAAAGCATGTGTCCTACGTTATCATGAATTTCTCTGGCAATACGGTTGCGTTCCTGTAAGGTTGCAATATAGATTTTGTCATCCTGGGTTTCCAACAAATGACGGTTTTTTTCTTTTAACATCATTTCATTTTCTACACTGCTGTCCCGGAAACTGTGAATGTCTTTTTGAAGAGCAGTGAGCCTGGAACTTTGACAAGCCAGATAAAAACTCAAAACAGATAAGGCACTGAAAAGAACATTTGCATAAGAACTATGTTCGGATAGATATAGGATTGCCGGAATAATATATAATGCAGAAAATGAGTATTGCCTGCGGTAAAAATGGGCGTAGCACATAAACGGTAAAAAAACAGCAGTTTCCGGTATGAACAGAGTAAGACATAGGGTTAGGATGCTTAATATACCTTGCGCTTTTTGCTGCTGGATAACAATCATAAAGCAGTAAAAGGCGAGCAGAAACAGGATGCCGGTAATATGCAATGCATCCCACTGGTCTGCAGGATAAAGAAGAATACATAGTATGAAGATGATAAAGGAATCTATATAAGTTGACATAATGTTTATCTGCCTTTCTTGTTTTCTTGATAGTGCCATAAGGCCTGTCTTCTGTATTATAAGGTATTTAAGACGTAATATCTATATCGAAATTAATATGTAGGAAAGAAGTGACAAATGTCATATTCTTTCCTTACATTCCTCACTACAAAAAAAGTTCTTCATTTTGTATTATCATGTTATAGCAATGAAGCAAACAAAGAGAGGAGAATATACATGGTAGTAAAGATTGAGAATCTGGTAAAGCGATATGGTGATTTGGTTGCCCTTGATCATTTCAACTTGGAGATTGAAGAGGGGGAGGTATTTGGACTGCTGGGACCCAACGGAAGTGGTAAGTCTACAACCATCAACTGTTTATTATCTTTATTGGAATATGATAAGGGAACCATTGAGGTATTTGGAAAAGAAATGAAGCCAACCAGTTATGAATCAAAGAAGAACATTGGTGTGATTATGCAGAATGTGGCGGTCTTTGAAGAGTTGACGGTATATGAAAATATTGACTATTTCTGTGGTCTATATGTAAAGGATAAAGCAAAACGAAAAGAACTTGTGGAGGAAGCCATTGAATTTGTGGAGCTTTCTGATTACCGCAAGTTTTATCCGAAGAAATTATCGGGAGGACTTCTTCGCAGATTAAATATTGCCTGTGGAATTGCCCACAAGCCAAAGCTGATTATTTTAGATGAGCCGACGGTGGCAGTTGATCCACAGAGCCGTAACAAAATCTTAGAGGGAATACAGAAATTGAATAAAGAAGGAGCAACTATCATTTATACCACCCATTATATGGAAGAAGTGGAGCAGATTTGTACCCGCATTGCCATTATGGATAAGGGAAAGAATATTGCCATCGGAACAAAGGATGAGTTAAAGGCGATGATTGACCTTGGCGAAACCATTGGTGTGGAGATTTTGGAGTTGCCAAATCAGGTGGAAGAAAAGATTCAGCAGCTTCCACATGTTATGCAGGTGTCTTATGAGAAGCACTTATTGAAGGTGCGGTTTTCAAAGGGTAAACATAACCTGATTCGTTTGCTGGATGTACTGAAAGAGGCGGAGATAGGATTTGGCAGTGTACATTCTGAGCAGCCGACTTTAAATGATGTATTTTTGGAAATCACAGGAAAAGAATTGAGAGATTAGGGAGGTTTAAGATATGCAGCATTTTTGGTATCGTGTTAAAGTAATTCTCCGTTCCCGTTCTGCAATCTTCTGGGCAATGGTGTTTCCGGTGTTCCTGGGCCTGGTATTTAAATTTATGTTTGGAAATATTGGACAGTTGGAGAAGTTTTCCGAGGTACCGGTGGGAATTGTGACAGAAGAAGAAAATAACGAGCTGGTTACGGTAATGAAGGAAATCGAGATTGAAGAGGGGCTTCCGATGTTCGAGGTAAAGGAATATGAAGGAAAACAGGATGCGGAGGAAGCATTAGAAGATAAGACTATACAGGGGTATGTAGTTGTAAAGAAGAGTGATTTTGAACTGGTAGTCCGGGAGATGAATGAGTATAGCTCCCTTATTAAAACGTTTTTAAATCAGTACAAACAAAATATTACTTTGATTGAAGAAGTGGCAAAGGAAAATCCTCAGGAGATAGGAAATCTCATAGAGAAGCTCTTTTCGGAAGAGTCGGTGGAGTTAAAAGAAATCCCATTAAAGGGGCAGGATAAAGACCCGTATACCCAGTATTTCTATGCATTAATCGCCATGGCATGTCTTGTGGCAACCATGGTTGGAATGGATAACGGATATGCGGTGCAGGCAGACTTGTCACCTCTTGGGGCAAGAAGAAATGTGGCTCCAACCCAGAAAATGAAGCAGGTGATGACTGATTTTCTTGCAACCTTATTCATTTACTGCATTATGATGACATTACTGCTTGGAGTATTCATTTTTATATACAAACAGGATTTTGGCAGCAATGCAGGTTTGATTCTGTTAGGTGCATGGGTAGGCAGTTTCACCGGTCTTGCAGCGGGAACATTGATAGCCGTTGCATTAAAGGGAAGCAGAGCAAAAAAGGATGGCATCGGTGTCGCATTCTTTATGACAAGCTCCTTTTTAGGAGGATTGCAGTGGGGAGATATCACCTATATTTTAGAGCAGAATTGCCCGATTATTAACCGTATCAATCCGGCAACCTTAATTGTGAATGCATTTAAGAGTCTGGCGGTGTTTGGTGATTATCAGCAATACGCAGTGAATCTGCTTTCATTATTAGCAATTGGTATGCTGCTGTTGTTTATTAGCATTTTGAAGTTAAGGAGGACGAAATATGCAAGTCTTTAAATTATATTTTAAACTGCTGAAATCTTACAAGGGTGTGGTGATTTTATATTTTGTAATCTTTATGGCAGTTGCAGTGATAATGACGAAAAATCTTGCTGCTGACAGTAACGTTTCGATGAAAGAAACGAAGCTGGACATCATGATAGTGGATGAAGATAAGAAGACGCTGGGTAGAGCGTTAGAGGAGTATTTTGGCAGCCAGCATGATCTTGTGGAGATGGAATATGATAAAGAGCAGATTACGGATGCCCTATATTGGAGAAAATTGGATTATGTGTTAGTAATTCCAAAGGGATTTGAAGAAAGTATCTTATCGGATGACATAGATGACATGGAATTAGAAAATATGAAAGCGCCGGGTTATTATGATGCAGTGTTTTTTGAGTCAGAGCTTTCCATGTATACAGCAAAGCTTAAGGGTCTGTTGGCAGCGGGGTATTCTATGGAAGAGGCAGAAGACCAGCTTGTAAAATTGCAGGAGGAAAAGACAGAAGTCAAGATTGCTTCTTTTGTAAATGAAAAGCAAAATGATATTTGCACCGTCTTTTTTGCTTATGTACCATATTTGTTCATTACACTCGGTATGAATGGAATTGGATTAATCCTCATTGTATTTAATGAGCAGAGGGTAAAAGACCGTATGGAGTGCAGCTGTACAACGATGCAAGAGAGAATTGCAGGACTTGCCGGTGGTATTTTGGTATTTGGTATTATCATGCTGTCTGTTGTTGCAGCTGCTGCGGGAATTTTGTCAAAAGGAAGCATATTTACGGACAATAGATTCCCATATTTTCTGATTAATATGGTGGCACTGTTGTTATTCGGGCTGAGTTTGGGATTTTTCGCCGGAACCATAGCAAAGAACAAGGATGCAATGAATGGATTAGTAAATGTAATCAGTCTCGCACTTTGCTTCTTAGGTGGTGTATTTGTACCACAGGAGTTTTTCAGTGAAACTATTATTAAAGTGGCAAAATTCCTCCCAACATACTGGTATGTGGCAACCAATAATAGTATTGGTGCAATGAAGGAGTTAACACCGCAGCTTACCCGTGAAATTGTAACCCAGGTGGGACTGGTTGTGGGATATGCTCTGGTAGTATTTGCGGTTACCGTGGTAATCATATCGAATAAGAGAAAGCGTGTAGCATAGAGGGTATTTATTTTTAGCTTTGGTTAAGAATCTGTTCTGTTATAAGTAAAAAAGGTGTTATTTTCTGTGAAAAAGAAGTTAATTTGCAGGAGATAGCACCTTTTTCTATATGATTGGCAGTTTTCAAAGTCTCTATTTCATGTTATACTGCACAAAAAGGGCAAATGATGTTTGTGCAAAATGACATTCATTTCTTTTATGAAAAATTCTTTTCACTAAGAAGAATTTACAGAAGTCAAGTCAGTTGGAGAAGTTACGGAAGAGGAGAAATAAATTTTGCGAAGCAGTAAAGAAACAAAAATATTGAATACCATCTGTATCCTGCTGGTATTACTTGCAGGTGTTGTTCGTCTGCTGTTATGGGGCAGCGGAAAGTTTGGCTATAACGGTCTTATTTTGGCACTCTTTACTGTGTCTATTTTTATTTGGGTATGCCAGCTTAAAAGACGTCTTTTGCAGCCCCATGTACGGCGTAACCTGATGGGGGTAGCTGCCATGATGATTTTATGGATGGCGATACGAACCATGAAGTATGAATTCCTAATTCAAAAAGAACATTTTAGCTCACGGTATGCATGGTATCTGTATTATGTACCACTGATTTTTATTCCTCTTCTGCTGTTCCTTTCCGTGTTGTATATCGGCAAACCCCATGACCGGGCAATCAGCCACTGGTGGAATATTTTCTATCTTCCTGCTGGTATTTTGGTAGCCGGTGTGCTGACAAATGACTTCCACCAGCTTGCATTTCGCTTTCCGGGTGATTTTACAACATGGAGTGATGACAATTATATTCATGGTCCGGTTTATTATGGAGTGTTGGTATGGACGGCAGTTTTATTTGTGGCGGTGATGGCAGTTGTTTTTGTCCGGTGTGCCGTGCATGGCAATCAGAAAAAGGTATGGATACCAATGATTCCTTTTTTCGTTGGTATTGTATATACGTTGCTTTATATTTTGAAAATTGACAATGTGTTGACGAAAATGCTGACGGTACCGGAAATCGGCTGTTTTCTGTTTGCAGCCTTTATGGAGGGGTTGATTATCGCCCACCTTTTTCCCTCGAATGACAGCTACAGTGATTTTTGGAATGCGTCTTCCATTGGTGCGGGGATTATGGATGAAGAGGGTGTCATTCATTATAAGTCTCAGCATAGTATATCTGTACATGAAGAGCAGATACGGGAAGCAGAAAATCAGGCGGTTTTCCTTGAAAATGGAAGTGTTGCCCTTAGAAGCCACCGGATACAGGGTGGATTCTGCTACTGGGTAAAGGACGTTTCAGAGATTAATCATTTAAATCAAATGCTTGCGGATTTAGGGAATGTGCTGGTGGAAGAAAATGCCATGTTAGAAGCAGAAAACAAGATGAAGGAAGAGCGAACCAGAATTCAACAGCAAAATGCTCTTTATGATGATATTGCTAAAAAAGTCAGTCCTCAGCTTGATAAAATCAGCAGACTTCTTGATATGCCGGCGCAGAATGAATCAGAATTTATACAGAACATGAAATATGTCTCTATTTTGAATGCTTATGTCAAGCGATGTTCCAATCTGCTGTTGCTTTTTCACCAGAATAACCGGATTGAAAGCGGTGAACTTCGCCTTGCCATATCCGAATCGTTAGAATATGCGCGTCTGTATGGAATCAAAGCCCACGGAGCCTATCAGGGAGAAGCCAGACTGTCGGGGGACAGCATCCTGCTTACATATGAATTATTTGAGGCAGTTTTAGAATCGGCAATCCCCGGTGCCAATGCACTACTTGTGAATATGGACGTTCGGGGAGATGTATTGTCTTTGCAGATGGAAATCAATGCACCAGGAACAATCCTTTCTGAAACCATCCTGCAGGAAAAAATGACGACCCTTGGCGGTACACTTAACATAGAGATAGATCAGCAGACGGAATATATTTCTTTTATGTTACCGGCAGGAGGTGAGAGCTTATGATCCTATACTATGAACTGTCCGGTATGGAACGGGGGATGTATGGCATATGTACCATTATTTTGATGATGGCAGCAATAGCCATTTTGGTTACCGTTTGCACCCGGCATATGGAATTGCGGTATGCACTGTCTGCTTTCGTGCTGGCAACAGCACTTTTGTTTGTGCTGCAGGGACTTACGGATGTGAATTATCAGATGATATCGGGAGGCTCCTTTTGCTATTTTGCAAAAGTAATCGGAAGGCTGCCATGGGCTTTCGTGGCGCTTCTTTTACTGCTTTGTGCAATAATCGAAAGCATATTTGTCTGGGTGCTTTGGCGTGAAAAGAAGAACAGGCTGACACCGGGAGCAATTAAAGAGGGGATGGATGCACTGCCGGATGGTATCTGTTTCTTTTCTGCTGACGGACAGCCGTTGCTTGTTAATATACAGATGAACCGGATTAGTGGGGAATTGTTTGATACGGAGATATTGAATGCAGAAGACTTTTGGAAGCAGCTGAAAACCGGGGAGAGAATGGGTAACGGCGTCATTCTTCGTACGGAACCTACAGTGCTTGTTCGTACCGAGGATGGGAAAATATGGGATTTTCATCGGAATATTCTCGCAATTGGACACTCAGAAATCCAAGAGCTGATTGCATATGATGTTACGAGACAGTATGAGCTTTATGGAGAGCTGGAAAAACAAAATCAGCGTCTTTCCCGAATTAATGAGCGTCTGCGTCTGTATAGCCGTGAAGTGGAGCAGATTACTGCTGAAAATGAAATACTGACTGCCAAGATAAAGGTGCATGATAATGTAGGACGTTCGCTTCTTGCGTTCCGTTCCTATCTGACACAGTCTCCGGCTGAGCGTGACCAGGAACAACTGCTGCTTTTGTGGCGGTATACCATAGAGGTACTTAAGAATGAGGCAGACAATGTAAATCAGCAGGACCGCTGGGGGCTGTTGTTAAAGGCAGCTCAGGCAGTAGATGTTACAATTGTGCGGGAGGGTGAACTGCCGGAAAGTGAGAAAGAGAAAAATATTCTTATTGCAGCACTTCACGAATGCCTCACCAATACAGTAAAACATGCCAACGGTAATGAGTTGTATGTCTCCATTCGGTCAGGAGACACCTCAATCATGGCCAAAATGACGAACAATGGAGCTCCGCCTCATGGAAGAATCGAGGAAACCGGCGGGCTGAAAAATCTCCGCCGTACCATAGAAACGGCAGGTGGAATTATGACAATAGAAAGTTCACCACGCTTTGTGCTGCAGGTGGAACTTCCGAAAGGAGAATGACAATGATGAAAACAAAAGTGATGATTGTGGATGACCAGTTCGTATCCCGCCAGCTTTTTGAGATGTATTTAAAATCCTCTGATAAATATGAATTGGTGTATGCTGTGGAATCTGCGGCATTTGCCGATACCTTTGTATTAAAGAAGCCCATTGACCTTGTTCTGATGGATATTCTTATGACGGATGGTTCAAATGGTTTAGATGCAGCTGTCCGAATCAAGAAAAATCGTCCCGATATTAAGATTATTGCCGTTACCTCCATGCCGGAGGCTTCCTGGCTGGAAAGAGCCCGGGAGATTGGCATAGAAAGCTTCTGGTATAAGGAAGCATCGGAAGATACCATTTTAGAGGTGATGGACAGAACCATGGCGGGCGAATCGGTTTATCCGGACAGCACGCCTAAGGTCAGGATTGGTCTGGCAGACAGTGGAGAGTTTACCGAACGGGAGCTGGAAGTGTTACGGATTATGACCACTGGAGTGTCCAATGCGGTGATAGCACAAAAGCTGGATATTACGGAAAATACGGTAAAAAGCCATATCCGCCACATGATGGAAAAGACCGGATGTGAAAGCAGGACAGAGCTTGCCATTGAAGCGAGGGTAAGTGGAATTGTGATTAGTACGGAATAGAATTGTTGTGTTTTAGGTTGTTTAACCGGACGCTTTGGATTCGAAAAAATTGTTTCCAACCGGGCTCGCTTTCGCTTAGTTGCGTGCGTAATGGTACATAAGGCTGCAAAGAACGCAGCCTAAGTACCAACGGACGCAAATAGCCCTTATGGAAAACAATTTTTTTGAAACCAAAGCTGTGAATTGATAAAGATAACAAGCATATTGTTGAGAAGGTATCCCTTTCTATAAAAGAAGCTGACTTTTATGGAGAGGGATTTTTTGAATTACAAACCGTTTATATCATACTTTCGTGTCATGTGATAAGAAAAATAAATTTTTATAATAGGTAGAAATATGAAAGAAAAGGGAGGGAATGGAAAATGATGTGACAGTGGAGAAACCGATGGTAGCAGGTTTAAACAAGTATTGGAAAATGAGGATAGGACAGTATGATAAAAAGTGATATAAGGGATTTAGCATTTGGAATTGTACTAATTTTTGTGGGCATTTTTGCTATATTTTATTTTAATAATGACTATTTAAAATATAAAAATGCAGAAGAACATTATAAGGTAAAGGCGACACTGGTATCCCAGGCTTCCACTGAGTATTACAAGGAAGATGAAGAGGGGGATTATGAAAAGAAAACAGTATACTATGCGACCTGGCAGTATACGGTCAAAGATGTAAATTATACATATTCAACATGGGAGGATTATGTGCCGCCGTCCTCCAAAACAATTTATGTATACAAGGATGAAGATGGAGAAATGGTCACTTCAGCTTCAAAAGGTCTTCTTAGCCTGCTCGGGTGGAATGCACTTGGTTTAGTGATTATTGCAGGTGGTATTGCGTATATCGTGCAGAGTATACAACGTACCAGATTGCCTAATAAGAGAAGAAGAACAACGAAGACAGAACAATAATTTTTTTAATATCATACTTTTGGGTCATGTGTAGTATGAAACCATAGACTATAATAGTATTGATATAAATTAATATTTTTCAGGGAGGAAAAACAGATGGAAGAAAACAAAATAATATTTCAAATGAAGAAACTTAAGTTTGCCGTAATGATATGTGCGGTTCTGTTTGGTTTGTGGTTTATGAGTGGAGATGTATCTGCTGCAACCATACGTCAGAAGAAAACATCAACGAAGACAAACCCGGTTTCCTATATCGATTACAGTTCCAGAGCAGATGGAAAGTATGATATGACAGTTGGGGTTTATTTAGAAGACCCAGCGTTTAAACGAGCTACATTAAATAAAGCAAAGGGATATAAACTGACAATCTATACCGAGGATGAAGGTGTGATTTTTGAGAAAAAAGACGGTTATAATACAGATAGTCTTGATTTCAGGAGCATTAAAGTTTCATCAACAGTTCCGGTTCAGCCAAACAAAACATTTTCTGTATTATTTGCACTATATACTGATGCAGAATGTACAACAGTAGTGTCGGGATACAGTTTTATGGAGGAAGAATTTACAGCACCGGCCGCTTACAATATCAGTACTGACAAAAATGCTCCGGTATCTATTTCCTTAGGAGAGAGCGTGCAGGAGATAAAAGGACCGGCAGGTGTGCAGGAAACCTATGTTTATTACACATTTACTTTGAAAGATGCGGCTACCATAACAGGAAGCGTCAGCGGTATAGGAACATATGATATTTATAATGCGATTGACAATCGGGAATATACGGACAATTGCTCATCAGAGACAGCGATTAACTGGAATTTGCCGGCAGGTACGTATTTATTAATAGTAAATCCTTCTGCGAGCACAGAAGACTATATCATGAAGCTTAAGAGCACACCATTTAACTGGGGAACTGTGAACATAGATTGGGGTGGCGCCCAGTTTCCTTGTACGGTTGGTAAGAATATTCCGTTTACTGTTACAGTAACCGGTGGAGATTCCAGCGTGGAAATATTCAATATCACACCTTCTTCGGGCGGTGTTGAGAAAACCAGCGAGACAAAGACAACTGTTAAAGGAAACCTTATTGGAAGAGAGGGTGGTGACCATACCCTGTCGGTATATTTGATTGCAAATTTCAAAAATTTTGGACAAAAAGAAGTGAAATTTTCTTATTCCTGCAAACCGGAATCGCCTTCTTGCAAACTGACAGTAGTAAAGAATGCGGCATCATTGAATGTATACACTAAGAATAGTTATGTTGATGTATATAAGGATGGAAAATGGTCGACCTATAAACCTTCCGATTATGATAATTGTCTGAAACTTACGGGATTGAAGGCAAATACGCAGTATAAATACCGCGCCTATGTGACGGAAAATGGTTATACGAGTGACTACAATCAGCAAACCTTTTATACTGCACACAAGGAAAAGCCATCCATCAAGTCAATTAAGGTATCCAAGGTCAAGAGCGTAAAGGTTCCGCGTCGATGGGTCAGCGGATATTATGATGTAAGCGGTCATTGGCGTTCGGGATATTATACGAAGCCATATACACAGACAACTTACAAGCTGACAGTGACACTTAAGAAGAATCCGCCAAAGGGTGCCAGTACCTATGTTGTTATTAATGACCAGTTCTTTAATGCAAAGGGGAAGAAATATACTTTGACCGATTCGTATATAGGCAAGCTGGGAAAGAAGGTAAAGGTTAACGTCCGGTTTGGAAGAGATAAGGGGTATGGAGCTCTTGGCAACGCTGTTTCTAAGAAAGTAACCGTAAGAAAATAAGAATGCAGGAGACATATCCCACAGCAACATTTTTAGGAGGAAGTAGTTATGGGTCTGTTTGGAAAGATATTTGAGAAAAAAGAGTGTTCCATCTGCGGAGGCGAGATTGGTTTGTTAGGAAACCGTAAGTTAGAGGATGGAAATCTGTGTAAGGAGTGTGCTGCAAAGCTGTCTCCATGGTTTAGTGACAGAAGAAACAGTACGGTTACGGAGATTCAGGAACAGCTTGCATATCGCGAGGATAATAAGAGGGCAGTGGATGCTTTTCATACGACATGTTCTTTTGGGCGGAATACAAAAATATTGATTGATGAAGATGCAAAAAAATTCATGGTAACCAGTGCCAGAAATTTAAAGGATGCCAATCCGGATGTGCTGGACTTTTCTCAGGTTACCGGATGTGACTTGGATATTGAAGAGGATCGCAGTGAAGAAACAAGAGAGGACGCAGAGGGAAATTCAGTTAGTTACAATCCACCCTGGTTTTGCTATAGCTATGATTTTAAAATAATCATTCGGGTAAATCATCCATACTTTGATACCATGAGTTTTCAGTTGAATCCATCCGGTGTGGAGATTAATCCTGAAAATGCCACATCCAATCCTCCAAATCCGCGTCTGAATCAGGACTACAAGGAATATGAAGCAATGGGAAAAGAGATTAAGGAGATTCTGACTCGTGCCCGTCAGCAGGTAAGAGAAGAGAAGGAGAGTGCAGCAAAACCAAAGACAGCTGTACAGTGTCCTTACTGTGGCGCAACAACGATTCCGGATGCGAATGGACATTGCGAGTACTGCGGTGGAGCAGTGCAGGGGTGATATGTTTCTGGAAAAGGAATAGATATAAAAACATTGTATTGACTAAAATATTATATGTTTGTAAAGAAAGGGGCAGCGTGATTTGAAAAGAATCGCAGTCAGCATACAGAACAGAGTATTTGCAGAAAGTGTTCTGCTGATGTTCCGGCAGACAGGTGATTTTCGTCCGATTCGTATTCCGTCAAAACCGCCGGAAATGATTTTGATTGAATGTCAAGCGGCAGAACCGGAAATTATTCTAATGGATGTAACACCTACGTCTCCGGATATGTCCCTTGAAGGGCGGCTTTCTCTAATCAGGGAGTTGCATCGAGAACTGCCGGAGTGTAAAATCGCACTGTTATGTGATGAAATTGCGTATCCGGAGCTTGCAAGGGATGTTATGCGGGCAAAACAGACTGGGCAGATTGACGCATTTTATTATGCGTCTGTGACTGCCGAGTATTTGACAGCGGCATTAGATGCGCTGTAAGAAAAAAGAACAGTTCGTATAATTTTAATCTGGAAATAAGGGACAATTTTAACAAGGGTATTCATTTCTGTGAAAATCTTGACTTTCACAAAAGTGAATACCCTTGTTATTTTTCAGGGAATCCAAAATTCAATTTACTTTTTATGCTTCTCTTTCCCTTGTATTTCTGGTACAGGTGGTACTTCGTTCTTTGGATGCTTATTTTTTTTATTGCTTTCTGTACCATGTGGTTCTTTTGGATCCGGTCTTCGCATTCCTGCTTTTGCCATATTTCATCACCTCATAAAAAGTATGTGCAAAAAGAAGGGAATATATGCTATACTATGTGGAGAATACTAGTATAATTTAGGTGATAGGGAGAGAGGAAGAAACAGTTGATAGAAGTAAATCATATTTGTAAAGAATTTGTATCTGCAAAAAAGTATCCGGGGTTAAAGGGTGCCATAAAGGGATTATTTTCGAGAGAGAAAACCCGAAAAGTGGCAGTGGATGATATCTCTTTTCATATTGGAAAGGGAGAGATTGTGGGTTACATTGGCAGTAACGGTGCCGGAAAATCTACAACCATTAAGATGATGACGGGAATTTTGACACCTACAAAGGGAACTTGTCTGGTAAATGGAGTTGAGCCGTGCAAAAACCGGAAGAAAAATGCAGGAAATATTGGTGTTGTGTTCGGACAGCGTACACAGCTTTGGTGGGATTTGCCATTAAGTGAGTCCTTTACGATTTTAAAAGAAATCTACGATGTAAGTGATGAGGATTATGCAGAACGAATGGAATTCTTAAACAGGGTTCTGGAATTAGATGATTTCTTTTCACAGCCGGTGCGGAATTTGTCTTTGGGGCAAAGGATGCGTGCGGATTTGGGGGCCGCATTGTTACATAATCCAAAGGTTTTATATCTGGATGAGCCAACTATCGGTCTGGATTTGGTGGTAAAGGATAATATTCGAAGTGCCATTAAGGAAATTAATGAAAAATATGAGACCACCGTTGTGCTGACAACCCATGATATTGAAGACATTGAAGAACTGTGTAACCGCATATTGATTATTGATAACGGAAAACTCATTTATGACGGTTCGCTGGAGGACTTAAAGGAAAAGTATGGAACAACCCGTAAGGTGATTATGGAAGTACAAAATCCAAAGCAGGCAGAAAAACTGCCATTGTGGGAGTATTTGTCTGTAAAAGAATCGGATTATGAAATACAGGCAGATGGAGCAAACAGTACCATAACCATATCCTTTGATAAGAACAAGCTTCAGGTATCCGATGTGATTGGACAGATGATGCAGCACACCCAGGTGAAAGATATCAAGGTGCAGGAGACAGAACTGGCAGAAATTGTAAAGGCAATTTACAATCATGGTGTGTAAGGACAAAAGGGATGCGCCAGATTCGAAATGAGGTAGATTGAAACGATGGCGAAGAGGAGGAAGCAGTTTGAAAGGGAAATGGAAAGTGTATATGCCTTTTTTGGAAAACCAGTTTAAAAAGAATCTGGCATATAAAGGCAGTTTTTATTTAATGATGATATGCAGTATTTTTGGACCATTTATTTCCTATTATTTGTGGATGGCCATTTATGGAAGTTCACAAAGCGGAGTGTTAGGTGGATTGACAAAAACGGAGATGATTGTATATGTTTTTATGACTTACGTAACATCGTCCATTGTCATGATTGGTGTGTCCGATGAGATTTCAGATGATGTCATGGAGGGTTCTGTAGTCATGACGCTGATTAAGCCGATTGATTATCGGATGAGCCTTATTTTTAAGGCAATGGGAGTGGCTTTGTACCGGATGATAGCACCTTCTGTATTTGTATGGGCAGGTCTGGAAATATACAAGGTTGTTGTTCTGGGTGAGAAAATGACACCAGTGATTAATATTTTGTTTTATGGAATAAGTGTTGCCATGAGTTTTTTCATTTATGTATTGTTTGATTTTTGCTTCGGTATGGTGGCATTTGTTACAACCTATATGTTTGGAATGAATATGGCAAAAGAAGCGCTTTTAGGATTTTTAAGTGGCCAGTTGATTCCGATTAGCTTTTTCCCGGAAGTTTTACAGGCAATATTTGAATTTTTGCCATTTTCTTCTATGGTTTATACGCCGGTTATGGTGTATCTGGGAAAATATAGTGGTTTGCAGCTGGCGTTTGTGCTTGGAAAACAGATGCTCTGGATTGTACTGTTATATGGATTGGGAACTTTTTTATGGAGCAAAATTACCAGACGACTGGTTGTACTGGGAGGTTAGAATATGAAGACGATAAAACGATATGTAAGATTATACAAAGTGTTTATTGCACAGTTTTTTAAATCCCTGGTGCAGTCAAAGGCGGATTTTTTGATTGGTCTTTGTGGATTCTTTTTTACACAGATAACCGGAATTGCATTTTTGTATCTGGTGTTTGAGCAGATACCGGTGCTAGAGGATTGGAGTCTCGACCAGTTGATTTTTATATATGGTTTTGCCCAGATTCCGAGGGGGATTGACCATCTGCTTACGGATAATATATGGATGGTGGCATGGTGGTATGTCGTGAACGGAAAGTTTGACCGGTATATGCTGCGTCCAATGAATCTGTTTTTGCAGGTAATATTTGAGAAGCTGCAGCCGGACGCATTAGGTGAGCTACTAGTAGGAATCATTTTAATTGTAATCTCACTGACAAAGGGGATTGTAATTGTGGATGCACTGCATATACTGTGTTTTGTGATTTCCATGATTGCCGGAGCGGTAATCTATACGGCAGTTAAGCTGTTGTTTGCATCCTTTGCGTTTTGGATGAAGGTCAGCGGACCGGTATTATATACTGCATACCAGATGGCGGATTTTGCAAAGTATCCAACAGAAATTTACGCAAAAGGGGTACGTTTTGTGATTACATGGATAATACCGTTTGCCTTTGTAGCATATCTGCCTGCAAGCTGTTTTTTGAAACCAGATGTTTCTCCGGTTCCAGTGATTGGTATAGAATGTTTGATTGCAGTGGTTCTGTTTTCTATTGCATACATGGTGTTTACACTGGGAACGAGAGCATATGAAAGTGCAGGAAATTAAAGAGTGTGAACTACGAGAAACATGTTTCACGTAAATGATAAAAGCCGCAAAATTGTTTGAAGAGGACAATTTTGCGGCTTTGTTGTATACTTTATTCTTTGCTTCACCTTGATGCTGTTTCCTGCTATACTCATTTTACTTCCTCTATATTGCTGAAAGACCACGCATGAATGTTAATCTCAATCACCGGAGTTCCGCAGTATTCACATACCTTCGCACCTAATGAAGATAGTGGTGCACCACAGTTTGGACAGTTGACGCCTAGTGCGTTGTCCAGTTCATTTTCTACCAGATTGCGGTCCTGGATGTAGATTAAATCCGTATTGTATTTGGTTTGGTACTTGTATTCCTTTGAACCTTCTTTTATGGAAGAGGAATTGTCCGTAATATAATGATAACATTCCAAAGCAGACTGAAATGTGATGATACATCTTCCGGCGGTTTTCCGGTACTGACAGATTTCCGTTCGATGTATTTTAATCTGGTCAAAATGTTCCCGTAAATCTTTTGCGGAAAGCATCTGGATATGGTTTTCCAACTGCTGCTTCAGTTCTGTATTGCCGTCTGTTAATATGGAAAGGTTCTTCGCTGTTACCGCCCGCAGATAGCTAAACAGAACATTTTCTGCACGCTCCTTCATTTCATCGTATTGAAAATCAGGAAAGTCAGAAACAATCTTAGGCAACGCTAAGCTTGTCATGGCAGATACGGATTTAGGAGTAGTGGAATATTCCTGTTTCATCTGCTTTGCAGCCTGCGTGATATCCGACGTGCCAAAAAGGGCGCGGGATACCTGACGTGTTTTTCTTTTTATATAGTTAATAATGCATATAACAGAAATAATAATAGCAAGTATAAGAATCAGTATAATAATAATCGGTACGTATTTCATGATGCCTCCCTGAAAGTTTGAGATAAAGTAATATTACCCTGACCAGTTTTAGAAATGCTCAGGGTAATTCATAATTGCAATGTGCTAATACATCGAAGAATAAGAAACCATTGTACTAACTTAATACACCGAAATAGTAGAGGATTGCGATGATTGCAATCACTGCAACAACAGTAATAATAATCTTTGGAATGGAAAGCGGCGTTTTGCCAGAAACCTTACCGGTCTGTCCATTTACCATGAACTGATATACTTTATCGTTGTATTTGAAGTTGGATACCCAGATAGGAAGCAACAGATATTTGTAAGTAATGTTGCTGTAATCTGTCCCAACATGCAGGTTTCTTACCCGGTCAGCGTGATGCTGGCTTCTGATATTGTCTGATATGTGACGTTTTAATTTTTCTTTGATGGAGTCCATGGCAGTTTTCCAGGCATCCTTTAGTCCAAGGGAGTAACGTTCTGCAACAAAACCGGCAATGTACTCCGGCTTATAGGCTTTGTTATTCTCTGTATCAAATGGTTCCAGTTTTCGAAGCATAGAAATATCATGGTTTTTGGAAGCTAATACCAGCTCATCATTAATAAATTCTTTGTGTGTACCAGAGGTTCTATGCCAGTCTGTTTCTGTATAGGTTTCGCCCTTGCTGTTCTTCTTTGTATGGTCGATACCATATTCTCCCTGATAGGAAGAAAAGGTGTCTGCATCGAAGGTCCAGTATGGAAGATAGATTCCTTTAAAGCGCTTTGGTTTCGCGCTGTCTTTGGCAAGCTTCGGACAGAACCATCTGCGCTTAATCCACTTGTGGAATAGTTCGGAAGCCTGTTTGTCACTGATACTGAAAGGAACAACGCCTCCCGGAGCGATGGTATCCTGATCATTGGCATCCATAACCTGATTGGAGCCACAAAATGGGCAGACAGCAGAAGTCTGTAATGCATCATAAATAGATTCTGCACCACAGGCTTTACAAAGGACTGTCTTGGTCTCAACACCCCAGTCCTTGTTGGCAGTGTGTTCTGCAGCATAAAAATCTAATTCTTCCGCTTTCTTAGGGGCTTCTTCCTGTACTTTAATTGTCTCTTCATATTCACAGTATGGACACTTAAGATTACCGGTGGCAGGGTCAAAATCCATAACACCGCCGCACTGAGGACATTTCTTGTCGGTTTCTTCTTTGGTGTCCACGATATTCATATCGTTAAAATCGTCCATGTTCTCCTCCTCTGGAAAAACGCACGGTGTAAATCACCATGTATTGTAATAATCAAATAATCAGTTGAAAAATCAACCTGCAGAAATAATTTCTACAAAGATTCCATTCGGATCCTTGATGAAAAAGTAGGGTCTTCCCAATCGTCCTTGAGAAATCATGGGCTTTTCAGTGACTAGTCCGGCCTCTTCAAGATAGGCAGCAGCCTTCTCCACATCAGTAACCTGGAGCCCAAGGTGCTTTGAACCCTTTACCTTCAAATCCTCTCCAAGCGTACTTACGAAGTCGGGGAGCTTCTCACTGTCAGGATAATAGAACATTTCCAAAATAAAATTTCCATTCTGCATCTGCACAATTCTGACCGTTCCATCCTCTGACTGATAATCTTTTATTTTTTTAAATTCCAATTTCTCATAAAATGTGATGCTCTTTTCCACATCTCCTACACTTATTGCATAATGATCTGGCTGAAACATTTTTTCCTCCTATGGCTTACTGGATATCGTTTTCGTCGAATACGTCGCCACATTCTGGACAGAATTTTGGTGGATTCTTAGGGTCTGCCGGCTGCCAGCCACATTTATCACAGCGATATAAAGGTGCTTCGGCAGGTTTCTTTGCGCCACACTCCTGACAGAACTTACCCTGGTTGACTGCACCACAAGAGCAGGTCCATCCCTGAACTGGAGCCGGCTTTGGTGAACCGCATTCTACACAGAATTTGCCAGTGTTAACTGCACCGCAAGAACAGGTCCAGGAATCAGCAGAAGGTGCTGCTGTAGGAGCTTCCGGTGCTGATGGAGCAGGACT
>JAQXLK010000007.1 GCA_029012085.1 Clostridiales bacterium | reverse complement strand
ATATTCTCTTTCCCTGCAAACTTGTATTTTGTAAATGCTTCCCCTTCGAGACGTAAAAGAAAATAACAACTCCAATTTCCAGCTGTAAACACACCGCTTCCCGCTGTTCCGTTATCTGCATTTATCCAGCCTGTCTCCTGCACCTTAATTGCACTGTTGGATACAACCACGCAGGACGGGTTCGTTATTGCTGCGCCAATAACCGGATTCTGTGCATCTGTCTTTACGGCAATACTGTTAACTTCTATACATGTCTCTTTGGAGTTTATTGGCAGTGCTGTGACTATATAGGCAAAACACAGGGAACCATCATTTGTAGTATAACGGGATGCCGCATTACCATTGATGGATGCCGTATAAGAGTCAGAAAAAGTGTAACCTGGATTTGGAATAAACTTTACAACAATCCGATACTTATCTCCTGCAACAAATTCGCCACCCGGAGTTGTTGGACCAAAATCTTTATCCTCCCAATGATGTATTACTTTTATACTTGCCTGATAGGTGCTATTCCCTGGTGTTACAGTAATGTCAGCAAATTTTCCCCAGCCTACCGGCAGTGTAACGGTTGCTTCCACTGAATCAATGACAGTCCCCTCCGCCTCTGCAGTCATACATGCCATCGGAGACATCCAAAGTAACATCCCGATGACAAGCAAAAGACCTGCCAGTGTGTTCTGTATAAATAAACAATCTTCTCTCTTTCTCATTCCTTTTTTCATATAATCCTCGCTTTCCAAACATTTTTCGTTTCTTCTCATTCTACAACCACTTTCTATTTCTCTATGTTAATGCTTTTTCTTAATCCCTTTCCCTTCAGCATTGTTTTGTAAGCCTTATACTTAGACTTTGGCACTTTGATGGTTGCTTTTTTATGAATGCCATAAAATGCTTTGCTTCCTACCTTCTTCGTTGTCAGCTTTGTGGTTTTAATCGTAATATTTTTTAAATTTTTACAACCATAAAATGCGGATTTACCGATTTTTGTCACTTTAGAAGGAATTGTAATTTTTGTAAGTGCCGTACATTTATAAAAAGCTTTGTCTCCAATCGAAGTAACATTTGCTCCAATGGTAACGGCTTTCAATTTGACAGCACCTGAAAAAGCACTATTCCCAATCGTTGTAACATTCTTTCCGATTACAACCTTTTTAACTGTTTTGTTATTCTTAAATGCATCATCTGCAATTCCGGTAACTTTATAGGTAACATTATCGATGGTTACAGTTGATGGAATAGTTACTGTAGCTGTTGACCGACTGATTGTGGAGACATACTCCACAGTATCACCCTCTATTACAATCTCGTAAATTGCTTTACCGGAATCATCCTCTAACGTAGTTCCCTCTTCGGGAAGTTCATCCGATGTTTCTTTATTGTCTGAATTTGTTGGATTCGTTTCTCCGTTCGTGGTCTGTGTGCCTTTTGAATCTTCCTCTATAAGGGTATCTTTTATCACATACCCACATTCCGTACACGTCTGCGGGTTTTCCTCCGTCGCTGGTGGACCTGGAATATGCGCTTTAACTGCATCGTGTGCATCACAATACTGACAGTCATGCCAGTGTCCGCTGGCGTCACCTTCATTCCATTCATCCTCATAACTATGTGCACCTCTTGTCTTACCGGTAAAATATTTATTGCTGCTTATTGCATCACACATCACACAATCATACCAATATACATTACAGGAACGACAATCCGCTGCCGCCTTCTTTAAATGAGACTTATCCTCTATCTTCTCACTCCAGCTATGCCCCAGCGCCGATATCATTACACTACTATGGTCCTGAATCTCCTCTGTACACTCTGCATCCCTAAACCACTTCTCACAACCGGAACAAGTATAATATGCCTCATTCCCTTTTTTGATACAAGTTGCCTCCTGTGCAGCAACATAAACTGCGTCATGTGTCGTGTGCCCCTTTGCCGGTACAATGATATATCCACACTTCGTACACGTCTGTGGACTTGTCTCCGTCGCCGCCGAACCCGGAACATGCGCTACTACCGTATCACGTTCTCCACAATACTGACAATTATGCCAATGTCCACTGGCATCACCCTTGTTCCATTCACTCTTATAACTATGTGCACCTTCTTTCGTTTCACTAGTAAAAAACTGATTGCCGCTTATTGCATCACATACTGCGCAGTCATACCAATACGTATTACAAGAACGACAATTCGCTGCTCTTCCCTTTAAGTGAGCCTCATCTTCTATCTGCTCACTCCATTTATGCCCGTTTGCCGGTTTTACCACACTACTATGGTCGCTAATCTCCGTTGTGCAGCCTGCATCCTTAAACCATTTTCCACAACCGGAACAGGTATAATATGCTGTATTTCCTTTCTCTGTACAAGTTGCCTCCTGTGCAGCAACATAAGTCACGTTATGTGTATGCTCTAATTCCGGTGTAATGATGTAACCACATTCTGTGCATGTCTGTGGGGTTTCCTCCGTTGCTGCCGGCCCTGGAGCATGTGCTACTACCGTATCGTGTTCTCCACAATACTGGCATTTATGCCAATGTCCACTGGCATCACCCTTGTTCCATTCCGTCTCATAACTATGTGCACCTTGTTGCGTTTTGCTAACAAAAAACTGATTGCCACTTATTGCATCACATACCGCACAGTCATACCAATACGTATTATATGAACGACAATCCGCCGCCCTGTCCTTCACATGCTCCTCATCTTCTATTTCCTCACTCCATCTGTGTCCGGTTGCCGGATTTACCACACTGCTTTGGTCGGTAATCTCTGTTGTGCAGCCTGCATCCTTAAACCATTTCCCACAACCGGAACAGGTGTAATATGCTGTATTTCCTGTCTCTGTACAGGTTGCTGCCTTTGCTGTAACAAAAGTCACATTATGTGTATGCCCCAATGCCGGTGCAATAACATATCCACATTCCGTACATGTCTGCGGGGTCGTCTCCGTTGCTGCAGGACCCGGAACATGTGCTTTTACTGTATCAGGTTCTTTACAATACTGACAGATATGCCAATGTCCACTGGCATCACCCTTGTTCCATTCACTCTTATAACTATGTGAACCTTTTTGCGTGTCGCTAACGAAAAACTGAGTCTTGCTTATTGTATTACACACCGCACAGTCATACCAATATGTATTATAGGAACAACAGTCTGCGGCCTTTTCTTTCAAGTGAGCCTCATCTTCTATCTTCTCACTCCATGTATGCCCGGTTGCTGATATCTCCACACTGTTCTGGTCGGTAATCTCTGTGGTACAGGCTGCATCCTTAAACCATTTATTACAGCCGGAACAGATGTAATATGCTGTATTTCCTGCTTGTGTACAGGTTGCTGCCTTTGCTGCAACAGCTTTTGCAGTATGACTGTGAGTCGGTGTATTCCCATTCAATGCCCAGGTAGTGGAAACAGCCCTGACCGTCGCATAATCCGTTCCATTCGTTGCCTCTGTCACAGTCCATTTGCTGCCATTCACAGTCAATGTCATATTTCCTTTGGCTGCAAACTTGTATTTTGTATAAGCGTCCCCTTCAAGACGCAGAAGAACATAACAATACCAATTTCCGGCTGTAAACACACCACTTCCCTTTATCCCGGTATCCCCATTTATCCAGCCTGTCTCCTGCACTGTCATTGCACTGTTGGAAATAATGTCACAGGAAGGATTCGTAATAGCTGCACCAGTAGCCGGAGTCTGAACATTTGACTTTACGGCAATGCTGCTGACTTCCATACATGTCTCTTTCGAATTAGTCGGTAATGCTATAAATATATGGGAAAAGCATACCAAACCATCCTTCATAGTGTAACGGGATGCTGCATTTCCATTAATCGATGCCGTTAGAGAATCCGAAAAGGTGTAACCCTTCTCCGGAACAAAGTTTATAACAATTTGATACTTCTCTCCTGCTGTAATTTCAGCACCCGGACCTCTCGAAACAAAACTTTTATAGTTCGCATCCCATTCTTGTATATATTTTATATTTGCCTGATAGGTACCATTTCCCGGTGTTGCAGTAATACTAGAGACTTTTGCCCATCCTACCGGCTGTGTAACCGTTGCCTCCACAGAATCAATCACCGTTTCCGCCTGCACCGTTACGCAGGGAATCAGGGAAAAGCATAACATCATCCCGAGTAGAAGACCTGGTAAAATCCCTTGTGGCAGTAACCTCCCCACTAGTTTTTTGGCTGCGTGTTCCATAAAACCCCTCCTTCGTATATCAAATCTACAAAGACAACTTTCCCATATTATACCATATTCTTCTACAAACAGCATTCCTAATTTTACAATATATTAATATTTTCACGTTACTTCAGAATACATTTAACAGGCTTTTAAACGATACAATACTGATAACCGTTTATTCTTCATTGTTCTCTTCATCATAAACAATCCGAATCTGTTCTGGTTTCACATTTTCATCCACTGCCAACTCTTTGTTTACAGTTGAATTTCTGAAAATAATATCCAAAGAAGTGCCTTCGGGAGCACCTTTTATGTTATACCCTGCTAATAATGCTCCGTCTTCTTTATTAACTGTAGTATCTTCAAAGAGAATCTGACTGTTGTTATTCGCCTTTGCATAAAGGTTAATCAGGTTCTTCCCCGCATGCGTTATCTCACATCCCTTAAAGATAAGATTCAAATAATTAAGGCTATATGCAAATGGTCCCACAAAGATGAAGTTTTCTGCTGTCGAATGAATCTTGCACTTCTCAAACAAAATGGAAGACTGAACAGCATCTACTCCTACCGTCATACTCAAATCATCAAATTTACAATTTCTAAATACACTAGAATGGAAGCTGTTATTATTCAAAAATGCAGTTTTCCCTTCAAAAGTACAATTGTCAAACACCCTGTCTGCATCAGCCGGCACATTAAACCGGAAATTAACAGTTTCCCCATCCCCTGCCAGATTTTTAAAGGTACAGTCATAAAAATACAACTCACTTCCCAGATAAGATGTAGGCTGAATCGTACAATTTTTAAATGTTCCTGCCGAACCGTTAAAGGCAGGGAAAGTACAATTTTCATATACTACCCTGTTTGGTACGGAACTTAAATAGGATGCACTGATTGTACAATTTTTTACTTTATATTTTGCAGGCACTGAAAATGTACGATCACTTAAGGCAAAATTGATATTTCCACATGTATTATCATAAATTCTACCAAAAGCAGTTAGCTTTTTCGTACCAAAAGTCCAATGTAAGGTGGATTTTACATCATTTACATTTCTGAAAACTGCACCTAACACACGATCCCTTACTACCGTACGATGCTCACCCAAATTCTCATAGACATGATTATAACCTGCATCATCAATTACCGTAGCTGTTCCGGAATTTACCAAAACCTTGTTATTTCTATAGTACACGTCCTGACATTCTTCCCATCCATCTTCAAAGTCTACTGCACAAGGTGTGATACTATTTCCGGCTCTGGTATAAGTACATCCCTCAATAAGAAGATTATTACATGCGGAAGGTGCCATAGCTGTAGTTCTGGTATCAACAAAATCAATATTTTTTATCTCATAGTAATCTCCTAAATGTTTTGCAAAAATAGAGATACTATCCGAAGCATAGGTAGATGGGAAATTACCCAGCAACGTGACTCTGGCATATTTTGCCCCATCAACAATCTTCATTTTTCTAAACTGATAACCTGTCACAGTCTCCAAAAAGTTTTTATTTTCATCATAAAAATGAACATAGACAACGGATGAATTTCCTTTGATTCCACGGTATCCTTCTCCATGTCCGACATACATGTAATCTTCATTCGGATCCCAGTCAATGATTTTTGTCAAATCCATAAAGGAACTGGTACTGCAGCCTTCCCGCTCTACCTCTTTTCCGTCGATAATGGCAGTCTTTGTAAACTCTGTCATTGTAAGATTGGGTCCCCAAATATATCCGGTTCCTACAGTATGCCCGGTTGTATTCTTAATAGTCAGATTGCTGATAGAAGAATACTTTCCTCCCCACATCAGCAAGGTATTAATCGGTTCGCCCTCATAACCTTTTTCCAACCCTAATTCTTTTCTTTCAAACCGGTCACCTTCTAACGTTCCGTTTGTTAAATGTGCATCATAGGTGTCATACATCCGCACAATACAACCCTCACTGTCATCGGTAATCGTATCCAGTTTAAATGTACTCTGGTTCATATCAACGGTAAAGTTAGATGGAATTGATATACAGGTATTTCTTGCCTTCTTTCCGTTAATTCGATATGTTCCCGGAAGAAGAATACATTTTCTATATCCTGCCTCCTGCAAATCAGCAAACATCTTTGTCAGTCCATCTCTCGTGGTAATCAAATCTGTTTCGTCTGTACTGTTATCATTGTGAATCTGATATTTCTCCAAATCCGCTTCCGTCATATGATAGGTCTGACTCTCTGAAATCTCATACGTCTCAGGATTCACAACCCACAATTCGTTATACAGCTTATGTGATTTCATTCCGGTACGCTTATCTAATGTCTGTAATGAAAATGTATGCGTGCCTTCACTAAGCTTTCCAAAATTCACCGTGTAATCCCCCAATGGTAAATCATTAATTACTTTTTCTTCACCATCAATTTCATAAATCAAATCCAGCTTTCCGGTGGTATCATTATTCAAATATTCAGACTGGTTACTGTCTGTCATGTAAATCGGTATCTTGATGTCTTCATTTACTGATGGTTTCGGATTGAAATAGTAAGTAGAAACATATGGCACTACAAACAGGGGATCCTCATCTCTTTCTACTACAGTAATGGTACAGGAAGCGGTTTTCCCATTTGATGTGGTTGCTGTAATAACTGTGGTTCCTTCACCTGCTCCAACAACTACACCTGTATCTGCTACGGTAGCCACTCTTTTATTGCTACTCTTCCATGTAATGGTTTTATCCGCCGCATTTTCCGGGGAAACGGTTGCCTTTAATACAACTGCTGCTCCATAGTCAATTGTTGCCGATGTCTTATTCAAACTTACAGAAGTAACTTCACCCGGAACATCTGTGTTCCCCTCTGTACTTCCAGTCTCGGTGGTTGCTTCACCGCCCCCATTTCCGTTGGTCGTCTCACCGTTTCCATTCTCAGTGGTTGTTTCGCTGCTTTTATTCTCTGTCGTTGCCTCTGATGACTTATCGTTATTCCTGTTGCTGACCGTTACATCACAAACCGCTTTTTTGTTGCCATCCACAGTTGTAGCCGTAATCTTTGCCGTTCCTTCCTTAACTGCTTTTACGTTTCCTTTCTGGTCTACCGTTGCCACATTCTCATCAGAAGATGTAAATACTACTACATTTGCTGCAGTTTTCGGTGTAACGCTTGTAGTCAGTTTCGTTGTTTCACTCGGCTTTAAGGTAACACTGGTTTTATCCAGTGCTACCGTCTTTACAGACTTCTTTGCCACATATAAAGTGATTACCTGCTTTGCGCCTTTGACAAAACCCTTCTTTCCCTTAATGGTAATCTTGGTTGTTCCTGCTTTCTTTCCTTTCAAAACACCTGCATTTGATACGGTTGCCACTTTCTTCCGGCTGGAAGAAAATTTCAGATAGGATGCCTTTACTTTGGATGTTCGAGACAGCTTTTTTGTCTTTTTCTTCTTATCCAAAGGGATTACCATCTTGTTATATGTTTTATTCTTAACCAGATTCTTTACGGTAACTTCTACTTTTTTTGATACCTCTTTGTTCGATGCCGAAGTAACGGTAATGACTGCCTTCCCCTCACTTATGGCCTTCATTGTTCCGCTGCCGGATATCTTTACTACCTCCGGCGTACTGCTTTCATATGTTACCTTCTTAGAACTGTTCTTTGGTGTTACTTTTTTTACTTTAATTTTCTTACTCATGCCCACATACATTGTCTCTTTTGATTTCGTACTTAATGTAATGGACTGCGGTTTATCTGCAGCTGTTTCTGCCAAAACCGTCACTGATGGGGATACAACAGATGTCATTAAAACTACCAGACTCATCAGCATTGCCAATACGGACCTTGCTTTCATCTTTTTCATAAGAACCTCTCTTTCTGATGTGTCTTTCGACTAACTTTAATTTACATTCAAGTTTATTATCCCCTGCTTTATATTTTCCCTGTTTTTGTTTGTTTTTTTAAGAATAAATGTTATTCTTTTTAATCCCTATTCATAATTTTTTTATTCTCCCTGAATGCATTCCCTCCTTCTTTTTTATATTTTCCTTAACATTTCTATTATCCCAATTTCGTATTCTCTATAATACATCTTTATGATATTGCATACCATATTCATTTTATCCAAATTCTTCCACTATTTTTTATATGTAAGCAACAATTTTTTTCTCATTTGGGAATATTAAAGTAGCATAATGCACAATTTGACATACATTTTTTGTAACCATAAACCATCTAGACAAATCGTTTTCTCTATGCTACTATTAGTATAATTATATTCAATCATGGGTAACTAGGCGCAATGGACTGCACTACTACACGAATCCAGGGAAGGAGGGAATGTCATGGTTAATCTGAACAATATCTATCATTATTATAGTTCTCAGCTTGCTTTACCAAGAAGCTACAGCAAACCGCAATCACATGAAAAGAACGATGCAAAAACCGTATACAAGAATATTGTGAAGCAGAATCAGAATTCACCTTTTTATAAGTTTGCATTCCCGGATTCCACTCAGGCCTATACCATCGGCATCAAGGAAGCCGCCATGAATCTGGAATCAGAAAGTAAATTCCTCGGGAATCATGAAGACAGTATTTTTGAAGAAATGACAGTCGTTTCCGACAATGAAAACATCGTATATGCTTCCCTGAACAACAATGACATAGAAGATTTACCTAAGACACTTTCCATTCAGGTTCACAAACTGGCAAAAGGCCAGACCAATGTCGGTACCTATCTTCCTTCCGGCGAATCTTCTTTCCGTCCGGGTGATTATTCCTTCGGAATTGCGGTAGGCAGGAATGAATATACTTTTAATCTAGCTGTACAAAATAGTGACACGAATCTCCAGATTCAACGCAATCTTGCCAATGCAATTAATGATAATAACATTGGAATCCGTGCAAGCATCCGGAATAATCGTGTGGAGGGAACCAGTGCATTGGTTCTTCGTTCCGAATCAGTGGGACTGTCAAAGGAAGACGAATTTCTTTTCCATTTTGACCAGACTTACCTTGAGAATGATATTACTGCCGCTCTCGGAATCAGTCACGTAGAGACAGCGCCTACCAATGCAGAATTTACAATTAATGGTACAACCCATTCCTCCATCAGTAACCGGCTTTCACTCAATCACTCCATGGATTTGGATTTACTATCCGAAAGTAACGATACTGTCACTATTTCCTTAGTACCGGACGAAGCAAAGATTGGTGACAAACTTGAGGATTTTCTCCATTCCTATAACCAGCTGGTGGATATTTCCAGAAATAGTGCCAGTCAGAACGGTGCCACCCGGTTATTTCGCGACATCACCGGCATCGTAAGACACCATGAAAAAGAACTTACGGATGCCGGTCTGATAATGGATGAAAATGGATATCTGAACAAAGCAGACGAAGTGGATAGCAGCAAAATCCGCCTGTTGTTTGACGAAAACAGTTCTGCATTCCGCAGGGACATCAAACGTACTACTGAGAGAATGACGCTCAATCCACTGGAATATATCGACAAGACTGTAATAACCTATCCGAATATCCATGTAGCCCCGCCAAATCCATACCTGCCTTCCCGATATTCCGGATTACTATTTAATGACTATGCCTAATATAACAAATGGCTGCCACGTCAGACGTGACAGCCATTTATCATTCGCAATATAAATTTCTTTATTCCTTTTCTGCCGCCAACAGATAAATCAATGGTGCGTTCCAGCAAACCGCAACCCCATTGCAGGCACTGCATTCCACATCATCCACATAGCATTTCGCCACCGGTGTATCTATAAATACAGCCTCCGTGTAAGTATCTCCCAAATCAGAATCCGGCCCGCCAACCAGCATGCCCGGCATTACCCTTTTTAACGCCTGTGAAGGTTTGTGACACGGATTTTCCGGACTCAGTGTTCCTTCCCCCGTCACAAAACAATAGCCCGTCGCATTCACTCCAAATAGATAATTCAAATGATCCTTTGCACATTCCACATAAGTCTCTTTTGGTTCAATCTCATTTGCCAGATACAAAAGAATACCCATATTTGCAATTCCCATGTTTGAGCCCCGTTCATATCTTCCTATTTTCCGCACCATATATGGATTCTTCCCGGCAATGGTCAATGCCTGCTCCGCCTCTTCCAAAAACGCTGTCTTTAAATCCTGCGGAAAGTTGCTGCTGTCAAGTGCCAATGCCTCACTGGTAAGGGCTGCATAAGCACCATAGCCGGACACATCCTTCCAACCAAAACCATAAAGAGATTTCATCTGAGGATAAAGCTCCTTAACAGACTCCACATATCCTACATCATCCGTCGTTTTGCATAATTCCGCTGCCGCCCAAAACATTTCGTCAGCAGAGCTTATATCCTGGCTTTCATCGTCTGCACTCTTCTCGGAATCATAAATATTTTCTTCGGATTGATTTTCTTCTAAATAAAACCATGCATTTTCTGCAGCTGCAATACACCGCTGTGCAAAATCACGATCTACATTCTGATAAACTCTGGAAGCCATCGCCATCACAGCAGCAAAATCCCCGGTTGCCGTATTGGAAATGGATGCCACAACCGGCTCCTTAGTCTCACCCTGGGGCAACACCACATCCGAAACATTACCGCAGCCGACCTTGTGATATACACCGCCACTTTCCGAATTCTGCATCTTCAGCATCCACTCCAACTCATAACGAACCTCATCTAGCACATCACTTACGCCATTCCCACTCTCCGGAATACCTGTTTCATCCGAAAATGCTTCCGGATTCTTTTCATATGCCAGCATCAAATCTGCTGCTGCCTTTGCACCGAATACCACGCTTCTCTCATAACTACCGGTATCATGCCATCCACCGGATACATCTATCTTCTGTTCTGTTCCATATATACAAGCCTCTTTATCATGACATGCCGGATGTGCAAAATCTCCTGCATGCTCCTCGTCTAACTCCTGTCCGCAACGCTGCAGATAAAACATCCAAAGAGCATTATGAAAAACATTTTCATGTACATTCTCTCCGATGGTAAAGGAATAGGATTCTTCACCCTTGCCACTTACAACTTTATAGGTTCCTTCTTCCTTAAGCTCCGAAAAATCTCCGGTACAGTTTTTCTCACCTGCCGAAACATTTTCTACCTGTTCTGAAAGCTTACCTTTATATACAACCTTATCCGTATCCGCCTCTACCACTGTAAATGTGGTATCGTCTTCGTCCAAATCAGCAAACACCGCAATCTTTTTATCTTTTCTACCATATCCGGCCTGATTCACTTTCACCTTAGGAACTTTCTCTCCGTCATCCTCTGAAATGGTGCTCTCTGTTGTCTCCTCCGTAATTTCCTGAGTGGTTGGTTTCTCAGTGGTTGCTTTTTCCGTTGTCGCTTTCTGGGTAGTTGGCACTTCCGAATCCGGCTGCTCCTTACCTCCGCATCCTGCAAGCAGGCATGCCGTTAACGCTAACAAAATGAATACTGTTCCCCTATTTCCCTTTCTCATAGTTTTCTCCTTTTATGTTTCTCACAGTTTCAAACTATTTTGCTGCCTCCACAATTGCTACAGTTGCAGATGTTCCAAGCCGGTCCGCTCCCGCTGCAATCATTGCCTTTGCGCTCTCAATATCCCGGATTCCCCCGGAAGCTTTTACCTTTACCCGTTTCCAGGTTCTTCCTGTCTCTTTCTCAAGCTGTGTCGTCTTTGCATCTACCGTCTTTCGCATCAGTTCCACATCAGAAGCAGTCGCTCCGCCTGTCGAAAATCCGGTAGAAGTCTTAACAAAATCTGCCCCGGCTTCCACTGCAGTCTCGCAGGCCTTCACCTTCTCTTCTTCCGTCAGCAGACAGGTCTCAATAATGACCTTCAATACTACATCTCTTCCCATTGTATTATGGGCACACACTTCCTTTACCTGTGCAATGTCATCCTTCACAAAATCCCAGTCCCCATCCTTCAAGGCACCCACATTTATCACCATATCAATCTCATCTGCACCATTCTCAATGGCTGTAACTGTCTCAAACTGCTTTGCCATTGTGCTCATGGCTCCAAGTGGGAATCCCACTACCGTACATACCCTTACATCAGAATCTGCCAGCATACAGGATACCTGCTTTGTTCTTGCTCCATTGACACAGACAGAAGCAAATCCATACTGAATTGCCTCCCGGCATATGGTATTCACGTCCTCTTCCGTTGCATCTGCTTTTAGTATTGTGTGATCAAAATATTTGTTAAATTCCATCTTTTTATCCCTTCCAATCGTATTCTTTACACTATATTCCCATTACCGTCTTTGCCAACCGTTCCGTCATTTCATTATATGCCCAGTGCCGCCTTTGCCAGCTGGTCTGCCATTTCATTATATTCCACGCCGGTATGGGCTGCTACTTTTTCAAAATGAATGATGATGTCTTTTTTCTTTTCCTCAATGAACGCCTTATAGGCTATGGTTCCGGGTTTTCCTGCCTTCCACAAACCGGTTGCCCATTTTTCAATTCCCTCATAATCATAATAAATGGTAATTTCCTTATAGCCATGCTCTACCGCCCAGGAAATAGCACATTCACTTCCAAGAATCTCTCCTGCCACATTCCGCATAGTGACAAGCTCCTCCCTGTTGCCACAACCGTTCAGTTTAACAACCTCATCCTCAAATACCAGCACACAGCCATAGGCATACGCACGTCTGCTATGCTCATAGCTTCCATCCACATAGGCAACAAGATGCTCCGGTGTACTAGTTGCATCTATATCTGTTTTCTTATTCTTTGCATCAACCGACTCTTCAAGTGTCAGCTGCTTTCCCACATCCGCAGAGGCATATTCTGTCGGCACTCCTGCCATCTCCATAAATGCCTGTGCCTCTTCCCTGGTTGGAAAGCTTTTATATACTGCACCGGAAAAATGCTCCACCTGCGCCTTACAGTCATCCCATGTCAGGTAAATCCCCGGTGTTTTTCCCTTTGCCACTGCGTAATATTTTTTCTTCATATTGAATCTCGTCCTCCATGCCAATAACGGATAAATTATAGCATAATCGGCCTTGTCATTCAATTGCCTGCCAATCCGCCTAGAAAATCCCGAAATACATAAAATAACTGATCAAACACAGGCTGTCCTAACCATACTGCCACAATGAAAAATCCAACAACCACAACCCACACAAGGAGCAGTATCCTTCTCGGCCATTTCGTTTCCAGCCATTCTTTTCTACAGAGTCCAAACAGTAAAACAAACACTCCATATCCCATCAATGTCCCTAACGTATTATTGAACATATCATCAAATTCAAAAAAGCCCAGATGAAAAATTAACTGTATAAGTTCCACGCTTGCAGATATTACAAAACCTGTTACGGAAACCTTCCACCAGCTTTGCATATAACGAAAACCAATAGGCAGTATGATACCCAATGGCATAAACATCAAAATGTTCCCGACAATGAAATACCAGTCATCCGCCTGCTTCAGACTCCATGCTTCTTTTATACACCAGAATAATTGCAGATTATACGACGCAACTGGAGAATATCCACGCTTTATCAAAGTGATATATACGATTATGCCTCCCCAGCCCAAAAGCAGCAATGTGCCAATCAACATTCTTAATCGATTCTTCAATTCTATCTCTCTTTCTCAATTTTTTTCTCTATCAAAATAAGTATTACGTGATTTATTTTGCTGCATTTTTCTTTCCATCCTCAATCCCTTCTGTACTTTCCGGTTTAAAAATAATCTTTACCGTATAAAAAATTATTTTCATGTCAAACAACAGGGAGCGTTGAATGATGTACAACAAATCCAGCTTCAGCTTGTCTTCAGGCGTTGTGTTATATTTCCCATATACCTGGGCATATCCTGTCAACCCTGCCTTTACCTTCAGGCGAAGGCCAAACTCCGGAACATCTTTCATATATTCCTCCGCAATCTCCGGGCGTTCCGGACGCGGACCTACTATGGACATGTCTCCTTTTAAAATATTCCATAGCTGAGGCAGTTCATCAATTCTAAATGCACGAATAACCTTTCCTACTGAGGTAACCCGGTCATCATTTTGAGATACAAGCCTGGCTCCATCCTGCTCTGCATTTGTAATCATACTTCTAAATTTGTAAATCCAGAATTTTTTACCATTCTGGGTTAAGCGTTCCTGCCTGTAAAACACCGGACCGCCATCATCCATCTTAATCATGATTGCAACAATTAGAAATAATGGAAGTAACAAGACTAAACAAGCAAAAGAGACGACAATATCGAATAGTCTTTTTATAAAAGGATAGTACCATGCCACAGGTGTTTTTCGATTACGAAGATATGGTGTATCAAACGCGTGGGAAATATCATATCCCATTGTCAATAGTTCCTCAATCCCAACAGAAATATGAATATCTCTGTTCATCTGATTACAATACATTACTATTTTGTTTCGTATTTCCGAATGTGCATTACATAAATACACGTCATCACACTGGTCAATAAGATTGCATATCTTAGAAAAATCCGTATCATCCTGCATACAGTCCATAATCTTATAATGATAATTCTTGATTTCCATTTTTCGCATCAACAATCTATAATCTTCATCACCATAAATAATTGCAATACGAACTTTATCCGAATACCTTGCATATAATCTATTATGGACATAAATTACAACGGAAATAATTACAATCTGTAAAATAAATGTCTGAAAGAACAATGACAGCTTCATCCTGAAAATGTCATGGAACCATATAAACGATGCCCCATAAAGGCAAAAATCAGCGATTGCAAAGGAAATCATCTGTGTAAACACAAGTTCCGGCAACCGATAATGGCCTATTCTATGTGCATCATACGTTTTTACAAAAAACCAATATGTAACGCAGAAAATTCCTCCAACCAAAAGCAAAGTCCTGCTTCCATCAAAGCCTTTCTTCCAGTAGGGTCCAATATTACGATACCACAAATTTGCTGACGTAAAATACGCCAGTGCAATTGCAAAAATTTTATAAAGCAGTTTTATTATATTTTTCTTTCTTTTGTTGTCCATAATTAAGCCTCTGGTTTTTTTGTGTGTTTTCAAATGCCTCCAATCAAACCATTCTCCTTACAACTACTCTGATACTTTCACAACTTTTTCGCCATGCTTGTTATTATTATAAAGTACGGTTTCCCCATTCTCTTCTTTCATTGTAAATTGGGTTTGAGTATCACTTCCCACCTTTTCAATCGTTACAGTGTCATTCTCAATGGTGTAAGTAAAATCTACAGTTATATCCGGATTGGTTTTCACATATGCATAACCGGTACCATCTTCCGAAAACTGATACGCTGCCACCTTGCCTTCTGCTTCCCATGTTCCAGATAACATAGAATCACCTGTTTCTTTTTCTGTGCACCCAATAGCACCTGCTCCTATAAATAACGCACAGCACATACCTAAAAATAGCTTAACAAATTTTCGTTCTTTCATGTTCTTTATCCTTTCTTTGCTTAAGTTTTCGCCCTTTTACCCTATCAGCACTTTCTTCCCCTCAAATGCAAATCCATACTTGCGGATATGCTCTGCCGAAATTCCTCTTGCAATAAGGTCGGCTGCATAATTCTTCTCTTCTATTTGGGCAAGGGCAGACTGCACCGTGTCCTCCAAAGAAGTTTCTTTCCGGGAATTAAACACTTTAAACTCAAGAATAATGGCATCCTCTTCCTTATTCTTTGGCTCTATCACAACATCATATCGTCCAAACCCACTTTCACGATTAGAGGTAATTATATATCTATCTGTAAGATCCACAATTAACCCCAGCACAAATCCGTGGTAAAATCTCTCCGGTTGTGATTTGGAAGGTTTGATTCCGCTGTCAAAGCTACTAAATATCTGCTCTGTCACACATTCCATGTATTCATTCATGGCTTCCACATCACCTGAAAGCAAAGCTTTCACAAAATCGTTGTAATCCACTCTCGCCTTATTAAACCATCCCCGGACCATACCGTAAAACATATCCTGCACTTCTGCATTGGTAAGGTTCAAATCATATAGTACTTCCTGTCCTGCTATCGTTTTCTCCTCATAATCTACAACCTTTAAATATCCACTGGCAACAAAAAGACTCCAGATGGCATCATCATTATCGTCTAACTGGTTATATACAATCTGTTCAACAATCGGACAACGAATCGTTTCACCCT
>JAQXLK010000006.1 GCA_029012085.1 Clostridiales bacterium | reverse complement strand
CTGGCCAAAAGAGCAGCTCCAATAAATTTCAGTTTTCCCCGCTGATGGTTCTCTTTCTCCTTTGGAGAACTTCCAAACCACGCTGTAACCGTCTCGCCGTCTGCAGTAGAAAAGTAACTTCTAAATGCACCTTTTATTCCTGAAGAATTAATCACAGGCGAACCGGTAGCATAATCCTTTTCCACCTCATTATCCACAATATTATAGTTTACATCTCCATTTCCCACATGAAGATTTGTAAGACATTCCATTTTGATCAAAAAAGTTTTCATTATTTCAGACCTCCTAATTTTACAATAGAATTGTAACCAATGTTTATACAGTTCTGGTCAACAGCAAGCTCAGGCGCCTCGTTATAAAATACGCTCCCCCTTGCTATTAGATTCATTCTCTGTTTCTTTCCCCTTTTATTCATGTAGGTTTCATCGCCAAACAGTTTGGTCTCAATGTTTCGCACATATTTTTCTTCCATAATTGCAAACTCGCCTACTCTTATGTCATCTCTAAAGAAAAGGTCAGAAAGTGCATAATACCAGCATGCATCAGAATTCCTAAAGGCTTCCTCTACCTTCTTTTCCAGATTGGAGTCTTCTTCCGTTGTTTTTGTAAAGGAAATAGAAAATGCCGCGCCCTTTTGTCCCAAATATACAATAGATGGAGCAATATCACTCTTTGAAAAAATGTCATCTTCGGCCTTCAAATATACCGAAAAGCAGAAATCATCATCCATATCTACAACTTCCCGCTTATAAAATCCATCCTCCACCGCTTTCCCGCCATCTTTTGCTATTTGGTTTCCAACGATAACCGTCTTATGAAAGATGTCATTCCGTACTTTCATGGATAAGCTGATATACCCCTGTGCATATCCGTTTTTAGCCTTATATCCAGCCTCTGAATCCACGGGCAGATGTATTTCTCCCTTCGATGTGAGAATCGGTCCTCTCATCTCCATCGGTATGTAGGATGCTTTTGCAGTATTACAAAATGGGTTACGTATATAAATTTCAGTACCATCCCACAAAAAAACCGGTGAAATGGATTTAATCTTTCCAAAATCCTGGGCCTGATCAGATAAGAAGCAGAAGCTCCTGTCGCCTATCATATCTGATACTTCATTCTTCTTTCCCCCATACGAATAATCCGTATTCAGCAAGCCGTTTTCTCGAAGTACAACATAGCGAAGTGCTCCAAGGATCGTTGTCTGATCCGGTAAAAGATTTGAGGAAATATAATAGCTGTTTCTGCTTGCCTTACCATTTTCAGAATAAACGGTTCCCTTTTCGTTTCCCAGGGTATATTTCTCTAACGGCTTAAAATCTACTCGATAATATTTCATCCTTCTATTCCCCCTCCCCTGGTTTTTCAGTCAGGAATTTGCTGAGTCGTAACAATGCAGTCAATGTGTTTAATGACTCATTTGTTCTTCCGTTTCGAACAACCGCATCCCGGTTTGTCATTGCGGATGAGTCTGTCAAAAGCTCCTTAATTCTTGCATTTCCCAGAACCAGTTCGCTATAATACAAGGCATTAATCTCTGAAATATATTGTCCGGAAGATTTCTGCCCTTCATTATCAAAAAGATTCTCCCAGGAAGCTGCATCCTTGCTGATTGAGCCGTTTCTCACCTGATCATCCAATACGCTGATCAACCGGTAATTCTTTTCGATTGATGAAGAAATTCCTTTTATTAATTCGGAAACATTCTTATCTTCGCCCATATATTTTTCATATATGGATATCATGCTTTTGAATGTATCAAAGGCCTCATTTCCTGTAATAAGAGAAAGACTTTGACCGCTATGCTTTTCTAAGACGATGGCAGTAGCATTTTTTTTGAGATCAAAATTCTTTGCCTCACTCAACAGCGTCCTGGCTCGTTCTAACGCCTCATACAGAGGGAACTTCCTGTACTGAATGGAAACGCCAAAAGAAATCGTAGGGAGGGGTTTTTCACTAAATGAAGTCTCATCACGCAATAATTCGGCGAAACAGTCATTTATTTCTTTGCACAATTCAAACACGGTCTTCTCACCATATTTTACCGGTGCAAGGAAAAGTAAATCGTCGCCTCCGGCGTATATGGTCATTCCTTTAAAGTCACCTACTTTTCTTGAGGCCAGCTTACTATATTCCAGACATTTTTCTGAAAATTCAGTTACCTGATCAAGATTGTCCAAGGATGACAAAAAATTCCCCATCCCGTCGGCATCCGCCGAAACCACAGCATAATAATTCTGATATTTTTTTGTAACAACAGCCTTTTCCTCTCCCACAATTCCCAAAGCAATATCTTCGATGGAACGAATGGAAATCTTTTTCTTAGATTCTTCAAAGTTGATCTTTGTAAACTGATTTGCTTCAGTGCCAATATTTTTAAATAGTATACTATTTTTTATATTCTCATTTGCGCCTTCCTTTTCGCTGTTTCTTGCCATAATCCCGGTAAAAGGATTGTTCTCATTCGTGCTTGGAAAGGTTTGCATGCATTCTACCGCATCAAGGTACGGAGATATATGTAAAATAATGTTATCTTTTATGGTGCCATCCTGCTGCAAGATCACATAATGAATCTGAAGATACTCTTCCAAAAATCTCTGATACTCATTTTTATCAAACATATCGCCGAATAACTGAATCGTATCTTTTTTGATTTTCGCAATTATATTTTTTAATTTCTCTTCCAGTTCCTCTTTATCCAAATCCTTGGATAAAAAAATAATCCTGTCGTGATATTTCCCAACTCCACCGGTCAGCTTGTCTGCATCCCTTGCATCAAAAGCAGGTGAATAAAGAGTTTCTGAAATAGCTTCTGTCTCAAGACAGATTCTTCTTGAAATGTCAGAAAACAATGTGCTTGAAAACCACAGTGCCGCTGGTGTTGATGCCTCTAAAATAGTGTTAAAAATCGGTCCAACGGTAATCCCTACATAATATTTCATGAAGCGCTTCCCCCTTTCATCAATTGCAACGACAACGCCTTTTTATGCGGGTATCCGATGCACTCCAATTTATAATTCTCTTTCTTGAAATATTTCATAAAACCATCTATAAAGTGGTCCGGGTCAAACTGCTTTGGAACAGTTATCGTTTCTTCCCGGTTTTTGATTATTGTTCTTGAATTATTAGATTTTTCTTTTACAGAAAACTGAAAGCTTTTATTAAGAATCTCCTTATAGGAATCGTCAAAAATAAAATAAATGTATGAGTTTATAATTTTAATCATAAGAGGACTTTTAAATCTATCTATTTCCTTTGAGCTTATTTCGATTTCTCCTTTTCGAAAGGCTCCGGGGCGAGGATTTTTTGCATTCTCGTCATATTTTTTTGCAATAAAAGAATAGTGATCCGCCAAACCAAGAATCGCTCTTGAATAAGAATAGTCATCATACTTATTCTCTTCTTCGTTTTCAATAATAAGCATTGAAGATTTTATTTTTGCCTTCTCGCTTCCAGTATTCTGATTCAAATCCTTAAAATACTGCCGCTGAATATATCCCTTTATATAAGCCTTTTCATTCTTACCGGATCGATTGATTCCGCCCTTCATGATTGCATATATTGCTGCCGCTGCATCCTGAACGTCCGCAACATTATGAAAACCGGTATTCGTATAAAAATAGTGACACTTAGAAGCATCTAGATACTGCAGCATTTTGCCTTCAGAACCTTCTACTGCAAAAGAGCCAAACCCTTTACTCTGACGTGTGCCGAAATTCGTGGTAAGAAAAAACTCTTCTATATGATCCTGAATATGCTTTCTAAGTTCTGAATTGAAGCATAAAATCTCCAGGCATAATCCCTCTTTATAAAAAACAGACTTCTTTTGGTCAGACTCATCCGTTCCCATATTCCCAAAATACATGGAATTGATGGTTTTCGAAATTCCTTTTTCTCCTATTCCGGTCACTTTTACCTTATAATTTAGCGCCAGCTTTTCTTCGCTGATAAAAAAGTCTTTTTTCAGCTTATCCCCAAGCTTTTTACATAAAAATTTATCCAGTTTGGGTTTTATTTCAGAGGGTCTGAGGCATGCCCCAATTTCATTCGATTGAAAATGAATCATTGGAGTATGTTGAACCAGATGATAGGTTAGAACAGAACTAAGCTTTTCATTTTCGTACATTTGCGTCTCCTTTGTGTTTATATTATTTCCTTTTCCTATAGCAGAATTGGTAAGATAGAATAACTAAAATCCCAACTATGACAGAGATTCCCATACATACTAGTGACAATTCCTGCGCATTTACGCTTATAAATGAAAATATTTTGTTTTCATTTCCTCTATCTAGACTTGTTTGCAATGACGCAATCGCCATTGACGCAACCGCAACTGTAAGTGAGAGCCATGTAAAGATAAGCATGATCTTATTTATTCCGATATCCAATGAAGTATTTGCTGTTTCATATAATGTTGCCATTTGATCCTTCATTGTGGCCTTTTCTTTGTCTATAAAGAAAGCGGCTTTTATCATATCAAACAATTCGATTCCCTGCTGTTCCGGTGACACTTCATCGAAACACAACTGACCGGTGAATGCCACAAAGCGTTCTTCCAATCCAACAATCTTTAGAATGGTACTTCTTTTCAGTTTTTTGGTACTCTTTTCTAATCCAATAGAAAGATTTGAAGCTTCTCTTTGAAATTTAATTAATGAAGCCCTTTGAACAATTCCCAGACAAAACATCTGAACATATTGTGTAAGGAAGGACTCAATAAGATGGTCTGGGGCTCCGTCTCCCAAAAACATAAAACTGTAGTTTGTCACAAAATATGCAGACCCATAATCAATCCACCTCAAATAGGCCGAATCCTTTATCAGCCGATTTCTCATGGCAGAATTCTGGCAGGTACAGCCACCGGCTTTGTCAACATAAATATATTCATAAAGGCTCTTTGAACAATCATTGTTTTTATAAAACAGATAATCCTCTTCCGAAGTAATCCCTTCTGTTTTACCAATCACTTTGTAGTAATCGTCTTTCCCATTAAAAATGCATGCAACGAACATGCGGTCATCTAATGCCGGATAAATATAGAACACATCATCCTGATAGATTTTTCTTGAACTAAAAGAATAAGTACTGCCATATCCGAGAATTTCTTTTATAAAATCAGCAACGTGCGTCATAGATACATCATTTTTATCAATTTGCGCCTTGCTGTTAATATCCTGTATGAATTTCCTAAAATCAGAAGTAAATACCTTATCCCCCAATTCGACTGTCAATGAATCCGCAATAATTGATTCATTTTCCAAGACCGGTATGAATGGCAAATTAATTCTCCGGCCGTATTCATTGATATTTTTCACTTCCGCCAATGAGGGATACTGATAATTTTCGCATTCCATGATAAAGAGTGCCACGCCGGTGTTGTATATTTTTAGATTGATGGCATTAATGTCAAGCACATATATTTTATTTTCTATTTTTTTTATTTTACTTTCTTCATCCTTCTCTTCAATAATCTTTTCGATGCGATATCGGGCGCCCTGCTTGCGTATACTCTCAGGGTTAAACGAAAAGTTTCTTACAATTCTTTCCTTATCATCGAATCCATATATAGCCTTTCGAACGAAGGGATGAAAATATTGAAACTCCTTGTACTTCGTTTTTCTGGAAGCCGCATCTGTTGCGGAAGCAAAAGAAGCAATATCCTGCTTATCCTTCATATTTGTATCTACCCAGTTTTCATTGTCTTCAAAACATTTTATTAATTTCTTGTAGCTGTCTCCTTTGCATTTCCAAATAAATGGAAATATGAAAGTATGGTAGCTATAGGGCGTCCCTTTTCCCAT
>JAQXLK010000005.1 GCA_029012085.1 Clostridiales bacterium | reverse complement strand
ATCAGCAGAAGGTGCTGCTGTAGGAGCTTCCGGTGCTGATGGAGCAGGACTTGGTGCTGCCGGTGTTGGGTTAACAGGAGGAGTATTATTCTGCTGTTGTCCCATTGCAAACAGGGAGTTGGCATCCATACCGCCAGCCATGTTTGCCATATTCATACCTGCAAATGCCATCATAGGACCGGCTGATGTATTGGAAGCTGCTGACTTCATAGCCTCTGCCTGTGCACCGACTAAGGTGGCTGCAGCCATGTTCGGATTGCGATAAACAGCAGTCTTTTGTAAATCTTTGATCATCTGCTCATCTTCTTCGGAAGCCCTGATGGCATTTACGCTGAAGGAAACAATCTTAATACCTCTCAATTGTCCCCATTTTTCAGATAATACTTTATTCATTACATCTGCCAGTTCCGTCGTATGTGCAGGAACATCACTGTAACGGATTCCCATAGCAGAAATCTGGGCAAATGCAGGCTGTAATGCTGTCTGTATTTCAGATTTTAACTGACTGTCAAGTTTGTCTCTTGTATATTCATCTGTAACATTGCCACAGACATTTGTATAGAAAAGAATTGGGTCAAAAATCTGGTAAGAATATACACCATTGCATCGAACAGCGCTATCTATATCTAAGCCGATATTCTGATCTACTATACGGAATGGAACCGGACTAGTCGTACCGTATAAGTTGCCCATGATTTCTTTTGTGTTGAAGAAATATACTCTCTGGTCCTTGCCCGTATCGCCACCAAAGGTAAAACGCTTTCCAATCTGTGAAAAGGTCTTGCCAATGTTTTCGCCTAAGTCACCATGTAATAAACTTGGTTCGGAAGAGGTATCATACATGAATTCTCCCGCCTCTGCACAGAACTCAACAACCTTACCCTGATCTACGATAATCATACATTGTCCTTCGTTGACAGCGATAACAGAGCCGTTTGTAATTAAGTTATCATTACCATCATTCTTTGTGCCAAACCTGCTGGTAGTACGTTTGCGTCCTTTTACAACAAGAACATCTGATTCTAATGAGTCACAGTAGAAATACTCTTTCCACTGGTCTGCTGCAACTCCCTTGATTGCACCGCCAATTGCTTTAATTAATCCCATAACATTCTCCTTTTTGAAATATATTTTGTGTAAATAAAACTGCATTTTAAATACTGCAGAAATGAACAAGATTTTCCAATACATTACACTATGTATATGACAAATAATGGAAAACTTGCATACCTAATAATTATACCTTTTTTGACGAAAAAAGTCTATTAATATCGTAATTTATATTTGTCTTTTTATGTATAGCCTAAGAGACGTTTATGTGGTAGAATTTATTTGTTTATTGTGATGATGCAGAACGTGTGGATTGATTCGCAGTTATCAAGAAATAGAGTTTCTGTTGTATCCAACATCTTCTGACGTTTGTATGGGGGATACAGCAGGTGATTTTGTATATGAAAGAAGAAAAGAGGACGGTAGAATGAAAATTGAACATGTGGCAATGTACGTAAAGGATTTGGAAAGAGCAAAGATTTTTTTTGAGAAATATTTTGAGGCAGTTTCCGGTACGCAGTATTATAATCCAAAGACGGGATTTCGTTCTTATTTCCTGTCATTTTCAGATGGCTGTCGGCTGGAAATTATGAACAAAGAAGAGATGGCGGATAGTGATAATTCGGTGGCAAGAACCGGATGGGTTCATGTGGCGTTTAGCGTGGGAAGTAAAGAAAAGGTGGATGCTTTGACTGCACAGTTAGAGGCAGATGGTTATCCGGTGATTAGTGGTCCAAGAACTACAGGTGATGGGTATTACGAAAGCTGTATTGTGGATGTGGAAGGAAATCAGATTGAGATTACGGTGTAAAAGTTTATGTGTATGAAAAGGGTAGGAATATGGGTTTAGAAAAGAATCAGGAATATGAGATTACAATAGAGGATATTGGAAATGAAGGTGAGGGTATTGGACACATTGACGGCATGGCGGTGTTTGTGAAGGATACGGCTCCGGGAGACGTGGCACGAATCAAAATTATTAAGGAAAAGAAAAATTATGCCTATGGAAGATTGATGGAACTAATTACTCCGTCGGTTCACCGGGTAGAACCAATCTGCCCTCATGCAAGAAAATGTGGTGGATGTACCATCATGCATGTGGACTATGAAAAGCAGCTTGAATGGAAACAGGACAAGGTGATGAATTGTCTGAAACGGATTGGCAGTATTGCAGATGTGGAAGAGAAGATGGAGCCAATCATTGGGATGGAAAATCGCTGTATGGACGAAGCAGATATTTTGGAAACAGAGAATGATAAGAAGAAAGTAAATGGCAGGATAAGAACTACAGGAGAGGAATTTCCTGCAATTCGATATCGCAACAAGGCACAATTTCCGGTAAGGAGAGATAAAGACGGAAAACTTGTCATCGGTTTTTATGCCGGCAGAACCCATTCTGTGATTGATACGGATGTCTGCTATTTACAGGATTCGGTTAATGATGAGATTATCCGGAACTTCCGTGCATTTATGGAGAAATACTCAGTAGAGCCTTATGATGAGGAAAATCATACCGGACTGGTACGCCACATTTTAACCCGAGTAGGCAGAAGGACTGGAGAAGTTATGATTTGTCTGATTATCAATGGAGAGGAACTAATTGGTATCAATCCGGGCAAAACAAGTCAATCTGTCAGTGGTGATAAGGCAGATATTTCGTATGAAAATGAGAACAAGGGGAAAAATGCAAAGCTTCAAAAATATATGAATGTAGAACAGGAATTTGTAAAATGTATGCAGGATATTCCGGGAATCGCCAGCATTTCCATTAATGTGAATAAAGAAAAGACCAACCGGATATTAGGTGACCGGTGCCGCACCATCTGGGGAAAAGACACAATTACGGATTATATTGGTAATGTGAAATACCAGATTAATCCGCTGTCCTTTTATCAGGTAAATCCTGTCCAGACGGAGAAGCTTTATGGAAAGGCATTGGAGTATGCCGATTTGCATGGTGACGAGATGGTATGGGATTTGTACTGTGGAATTGGAACAATCTCGTTATTTTTAGCACAGAAAGCAAAAAAAGTGAAGGGCGTGGAAATTATTCCAGAAGCTATAGAAGATGCTAAAAAGAATGCTGAGATGAATGGCATTACCAATGTGGAATTTTTCGTGGGGAAGGCAGAGGAGGTTCTGCCGGAACAGTATGAAAAGACAGGGGAGTTTGCTGATGTGATTGTGGTAGACCCACCGCGAAAGGGCTGTGATGAAGTAGCAATTGCAACTATGATTAAGATGCAGCCGAAGCGGATTGTGTATGTGAGTTGTGATCCGGCAACGCTGGCACGGGATGTGAAGGTGCTGGTGGCAGCGGGATATGAGGTGGAAAAGGTTTGTGCTGTGGATCAGTTTGGGCATAGTGGGCATTGCGAGACCGTCTGCCTGATGTCTAAAGTGAACACTTAAGACGGGTTGAAGCGATAGGATGGATGGCGAGGTAGAAATTATGGATATGAGTTTTGAGGTTAGTAAAGTATTCCAAGAACGCTTAAGTTCAGGGGAATGTGGTGGGGTTGTCAAATTATCCTTTAAAAAAGATACACCGAAAATTGAGGTCACAATGAAGCCTGATGAAGAGAGTGATTTCACATCAGAAGAAAGGATTAGCAGCATCCTGCGAGATTCAATTGATTAAGTAGGATGTATACATATGGATGAGCGTTCAAATGTAGAAAGAATGAAAGTTTACCACTGACCGATAGGTGGTATATAAATGGTCGGGTTGATAGTTTACCGCTGACCAATATGCGGTATAGAAATGGTTGGATTGAAAGTGTTGTCCTCCACCGGTTATGGTGGAGGTTATTTATTATAGTTTATATCGGCTAATATTTGCCCAGTTAGATGGGAAATGCATTGCATAAAGTAATTTGCTTTTTTGGGTTGCTGATGTGGCAGTGGAGAAAGTATTAAACAGTTTGGTTAATTCTTTCTTTAGAGATTTAAAATCTTCTTTATCCAGTAGGTATCGAAAAGCTATGAGCAATGCAAACATATCGTGTTTGCCATAAAGATACTGGATTCC
>JAQXLK010000004.1 GCA_029012085.1 Clostridiales bacterium | reverse complement strand
ACCAGTGCATCCTCTTCCCGTGGATTGTCCCATCCATTTGCCGACATGTACTCCAACAGCGTCCGAAAAGTACCCACACCATCATCAGAAATAACCACTTTGGTATATAATGCATTTACATTCACTTCTATACATAGATTGCTCCCTCTGGAATGTTCAATCGCATTATTTAATATTTCTGCACAGGTATACTGCCATATTTTCACTGCTTCTCCATTACACCTACTTAAACACGGTGCAATATACGCATCAAAAATCCGGTCTTCCAATACCTGATTGTCTGCTATATTAACTGTCCGGCAAAACTTTTCTTCTCTCAAACGATATCCACAAGCTGTGGTCTTCGCTATGTCAATCACACCATTATCTATTGCCTCATTAAGATAGCGTTTTGCTGAAGTAACAGAAATACCAAAATTGTCCATTGTCTTACCGATAGCATCCTTATCGTCAACAGCTATTTTTCTCAACAAATATTTTTTAATTTCTTCCCGCTTTTTATCCGTAAATGACACTTTAGCTTCCTCATATTAAAACTTAAAATCAAATTTATAAATTATATTTTATGTATTTATAATTATATTGTTTTTTCTACCAAAAAGCAAGCCCACCTATAAACTCTGCTCCTATCGCAAACTGGGAAGCAGGAAGCAAAAAGTGGGAAGAAATCTGCACAATACTTCCCACTTTTCATTTCCCACTTTGGCAATTCTTTATCGTATTATTTAGTATTTCTGTGCAGACACTTCGGTGTTGAAACTTCTTTAAGCAAGAGAACACACATGAAATTCACAAAATAATCATAACCTTGTTAAAATATTCACTTTTATCCTTCATCATCTCTAAACCGGCTTTTAGTTCTTCGAATGCCAACTTATGTGTAATCTGTCTTTCCGGCTGTAATTTGCCTGTCGCAATCGCTTCCAAAGTCCTAGTCCAGTCGTCCTCCATCTCTTCCGGAACAAAAGAAGAATTCCATGTGCCGATTAAATGTAGCTGCTTACGCAATATCTGCCAGTAAATGTCCCTTGGTATCTGTACATCTCCATGTGGATTCCCCACCACTACTATATCGCCACCGCGTCTTGCAACTCTCAGGCAGTCATTAAGCACACTGGCATACCCTGTGCATTCAAATACCAAGTCAATTCCCTCGTTATCCGTTTCCTCTTCAATCTTTTGGACTGCATTGACCTCGTTGCAATTATAAAAACGGTCAAAACCCAGTTCTTTCACCATTTGCCTTTGGCCATCATTAGTCCCTACAATAAAAATATCCGATATACCCAAGACTCTCAACCATTGTGCTGTAAGTAAACCAATCGTTCCCGGCCCGAATACAGCTGCCGTTTTTGCCTTACTTATATCAATTCCTTGCAATGCATGAATGCCAACACTCGCCGGTTCCAACATAGCTGCAGCTTCAAAAGAAATCGAGTCCGGCAATTCAATCACATTCCTTGCCGGAACTGCAACAAATTCAGCAAAACCCCCATCCCTTCTTGAACCAAGATAGTCGTAATGTATACACATTTCATATTTTCTTTCTTTACAAGGAGTACATTTCATGCACGGAATCAACGGAAATATACCTACACGCTTACCAATCAAATCTTTGTGTACTTTGTCGCGAACTTCTCTGACCACTCCAGAAAATTCATGTCCTGGAATGGTTGGGAAATGATAAGTTCCATTGATAAAGATACGAGGAACATCAGATCCACAGATACCAGCTGCCTTTACTTCAACCAGTACCTCTCCTTCTCTCGGGACAGGCTTTGGTACTTCCATAAAATCTAATTTACCAATATCGTTTAAAACGTATGCTCTCATAGCTTTGTCCTTTATTATCTCCATAACAACTATTTTCGCGAAATTATCTCTTTAAAACGTACCAAATCATCCTTTGTTGTAATCTTAAAATTCTGCTCATCGCCTTGAATGGTAACAATATCAAGTCCCGCCAAGATTGCCGGTTCTGTAGAACCATTTATTTTCATAATTTGATCAGGGAGCAACTTTTTATTCGCTTCATAATATGGCTTCAATCTAAAGCTCTCCGGAGCCTGTCCGGCAACAACACACTTTCGATCAAGCAATGCGGATATCCTCCTGCCATCCTCGCTCAAATAAACCGTGTCCTTCATAGGCAACACCGGAATTGCGCCATCATGCGCCTTGGCCGCTTCTATGACGCTTTCAATCAGATATTCCGAAATAAGCGGTCTCGCTGCATCATGTATAATCACAAGATCTTCCTCATCAGCATACGAACATATATCTTCCAACCCATTCAAAATGGACAACTGCCTGGTTTTTCCCGGTCTTGAAAATCCTTTCAATTTTGTTAATGCACTTTCACTTATTAATTCATGCCATCTTTCATCTGCAACAATCTGAATAGCCGAGATACTCTGACAATTCTCAAGAACCTCCAGACAATAGGAAATAACCGTTCTTTCACCTATTTTTATATATTGTTTAGGAATATCTGCCCCAAGCCTGTTTCCAGTTCCACCTGATAGTATCAGTGCAATATTCATGCTAGAATTTCAACTCCCTTATGTCTTTTATCACTTCTCCATATGGCTTCTTCTGTCCAAACAAAAGCGTAGTTCCAAGAACAAATCCGCTTACCCCTTTAGGGGCATACTCCAATATCTTATCTGAACTGCAGGCTCCATCCCAGTAAATCTCTATATCCATCTCATCTTTTAGTGCCAAAAGCTTTGTTATTTTCTTTCCCACATAAGGCAAATACATCTGTCCGGCATTACCCGGATTGACTGACATGACAAGTACCTTTTTAACAATTCGCAGCATTTCCATTATAGTTTCAATACTGGTGCCCGGATTAATGGCGATACCGGGAATCATACCTGCATTAATAATTTTTTGCAATGTAGTAGATGGATGATACTCCGCTTCCGGATGTATGTATACGGTATCTCCCCTCCTTAAATGACTCAGAAAAAGTTCAATCATATTATTGGGATGTTCAATCATTAAATGCACATCTAACGGTAATTTTGTTGCCGAGCGGATGTAAGCCATATCATTTAATGACATGGCAAAATTAGGTACATAACGTCCATCCATAATATCAATATGAAAGGAGTCTATCCCTCCTTGTTCCAATTCATGTACTTCTTTTTCCAGATTGCAATAATTGGCACACATCATTGATGCCATTAATTCGAATTGCATCTTTCTCCTCCTTGTACTTTAACTTGCATTACCGTTTACAAATTAAGTCAGCATTATTCTTCCTGTATGATAGATGTTCAGCCTTTTCCTATTATGTAAAAAATATAATGTCATAAGATTTTCACCCAGATAACCAATATACCGATCTGACCGCCCTGCTCCTTTTGGAACACTCAGTTCTTCAGTTCGTTCTAATATCGGGAACAACCATGCGCAATACTCTGCCAATACCTCTTTCTTTGCTATAATCATATTATAATTGTAAAAATAAGGCTGTGTAAAAACAGTCTCAAAAAATTCCATATATTTCGGTTGCAATTCCTTAAGTGCCCGAAGCATCGCCTGCCAGTCTTCCTCACTTATATATCTTGTATGGTGTTCCTTAATATTCGGCTCATGGATTGTGGGATATGGTAATATTACATCAATATCATTCTCTTTAAAGCGGAGTAAATCTTCATCAGCTATGTCAAGGATACGACGATAATGAAATAATCCAAAATATTCTGCGCCTAATTCATTTTTTTTATCTTCTGGTAGAAAATTCATTAACCTATTTTTCCAAATCCAGTATAATGCTGTCAACTCACAGTAATTCACATTTTTGCAGGAAATATTGTCTCCTATATTATCTCTGAATTCTGCTACCCGCTTCTCTGTTAATCCGGCTCCCACCTGCAATGAACAGAGCCAATCCGGAATTTTATGCTCATTTTTCAGTGGCTTGTCCTTGTGGAACTTTGCCATGAATACCTGTAAGTGCGCCGCTTCTTTTCCTGGTTTCAATGCATGTACGGAAGAAAATATTTGCTTTCTGACGAAATATTGTTCCATCAACTTCGCTTCCCTGCGAGAGTCCATACAAGTATAATGATACAAACCATGTTGCTCTAGTGCAGCAACTATTTCCAAATGCAGATCCTCCGGTGTACCTATCAACACATGAATTTCATCCTTCTCTTTCTGCGTTAGTCCTTGTGAAAATTTCTTTAGTTCTCTTACCGGTAGTCCGGCAAGTATAGAAGGATTGTTCTGCAATGAACTGACTAAAAAACAGCACAAAGAACATTCCGGATATAGTTCTCGGATTGCCTGACATACACCAAGTGCTATGGATTTGGCACCATAAACGACTATCCTTATATTTTTATTGGTTTCTTTCTCAGCATTTTCAAGCATATGAAACTTTCCTTAAATATTTTGCATGTATATTTTTTATCATCTTGTACCTATTTAATTATAATGGCTTTGCAATATCCTCAAAATCTACTTTAATAATTTCATCAGTTAAACTAAAAAAATAGGTAGTGTTCGTGAAAAATGCGGTTAGCTAAATTCGCCCCTAAATTATGAGCCTCTATAACGGCAAAATCGCGCACATAATTCTGCGTGTTTACATATTTTATTAAATATTTCATTTAATATAACACAGTTTCTTTGTCCTTTTGCTATACATACATCCTTTGACAATTCGTCTAATTTTGCTTTTTTGAATATCGAAAGTTCTTCCCGCAATTTTTCAACCGTTTCGTCTTTTGTCCACCAATTATATA
>JAQXLK010000003.1 GCA_029012085.1 Clostridiales bacterium | reverse complement strand
CAGCTGATAGCAACAACTTTTGGATTAATGGATTTTAATATTCCTCTATTTGGGCTTTATGGAGCCTGTTCCACGATAGGAGAAGCATTGTCATTAGGGGCAATGACCATTCATGGAGGATATGCAGATACTGTGTTATCTGTTGCATCCAGTCATTTTGGTGGAGCGGAAAAACAGTTTCGGTTTCCGTTAGAATATGGGAATCAGAGGCCCATGTCATCTACGTGGACAGTAACAGGCTGTGGAGCATTTGTATTATCAAAGGAGTATGGAGATGCACAGATTGTTGGAATCACGACAGGAAAAGTAGTGGATTATGGTGTAAAGGATTCTCTTAATATGGGAGCTTGTATGGCTCCGGCAGCAGCAGATGTACTGTACCAGCATTTGAAGGATTTTAACAGAAAGCCTTCTGATTATGACAGAATTGTTACCGGAGATTTGGGAAAAGTAGGAAAAGAAATATTATGTAAACTTATGATGGATCAGGGATATGACATCTCGAAGGTACACATGGATTGTGGGATGGAAATATATGATGATGCGGAACAGGATACCCATTCCGGAGGTTCGGGCTGTGGCTGCAGTGCAGTAACGTTAGCAGGTAAGCTTTTAAATGAAATAAAGCAAGGCAAGATAAAAAGAATTCTTTTTATTCCTACCGGGGCATTGCTTTCTACCGTGAGTTATAACGAAGGACAGACGGTTCCGGGGATTGCACACGCAGTTGTGATTGAAAGACGAGAGGAGGGATAAGAGAATGGACTATATAAAAGCGTTTATTGTGGGAGGACTGATTTGTGTCTGTGCACAGATATTAATGGAAAAGACAAAATTAATGCCGGGAAGGATTATGGTAATATTGGTGTGCACCGGTGCAATACTAGGTGCGTTGCAAATTTATGAGCCGTTTTTGGATTTTGCCGGCAGCGGGGCATCGGTGCCTCTTACCGGATTTGGTTATAATTTGTGGAAGGGAATTAAAGAGGCTATTGATAACGATGGATTTATTGGATTGTTCCGTGGCGGATTTAAAATGGCAGCCGTGGGAACATCGGCTGCCTTAATATACTCCTATATTGCATCTTTGATTTTCCAACCGAAGATGACTAAATAAAACTTTTTATGATATGTTAAATAATGATTTCAGACAGCCTTTTAACTGTGCCCATGAAAACGGAGCAGATGAAAGGCTGTTTTGATGAAAGGACTTTTCGTTGTAAGCATTGGAATCTAGTGGGGCGTCTCCGCCACCACTCATTGTAAAGGTAGCAACAACGGTGTGGTCACTTGCAATGTTCTCAAAAGTATAGGAAGGAATGGCACCTTGTGCAACTCCGTCAATCGTTACGTTAGAAAGTACATATCCCTCATTTGGAGTAAATGTTAGTGTAACGGATTCTCCTTTGGATGCAGTTGTAGGACCGGAAATGCTTCCACCACCTTCTACAATGGTTGAGATGGAATAAGTCTCAGTGGTTGGTGGAGTAGATTCTGAATCTTCATTTTCCGTTTCATCCTTTTCTTTGATTTCTTCTGTATGAATTGGACAAATCATGTCCATAAAGCCTTCTACTGGATAAAAATCAGCATCTTCTAATGTGATGTCGCCATTTTCAGCTACCGTGTAATGGTAAGTGGTAGTGTGTGGACAATACTCACTAGCTTTTACATGGCTTTCATCACATAATGTTACAGTTTGATGAACCTCACATGTTTTGGTTGGAACAGTGCCTTTTGCAAAATATTCCGTGATAGTGGACTTACATTGTCCTTCAGCCGGAAGCATACCGGAAGTGGCACAAACTTTTGCTGTAACAATGTCATCAGGTTTTTTAAAGGTTGCAGAGGTATCCTGTTTTTCGGCTTCTACAATATCGTCCATGATTTTCCGCCAAATCACCTTATGGTAATTGGAATTGGAGAAGTCGGTGTTTGAGTCGTATCCCATCCAGACTCCGGCAGTGTAGTATGGGGTAGAACCACAGAACCAGTAATCATAGTTGTTTGAAGTAGTTCCGGTTTTGCCGGATACCACCATACCGCTTGAGAGTCTGGCAGCAGTTCCGGTACCGGAAGTTACAACATCCTGCATGGCATTATTGATGAGCCAGGCGGTAGTATCTTTCATTACCTGCTTGGTATCAGGGGTATTGTCGATTAATACATTGCCATCATGATCTAGTATCTTTGAATAAAAGGTTGGTTCTACGTAAGTTCCGTTATTCGCAATAGAAGCATATGCAGCAGTCAGCTCTAAATTTGTAACACCTTCTGTTAATCCGCCAAGGCACATGGACTCATTAACATCATTTTCTGCGATTCCATTGACAGATGTTTCACCATTTTTTAGTGTGGTAATGCCCATGTTGCACAGATAATCATAGCCTACCTGAGGGGTAACATCCTGAAAACATTTTACGGTAATAATATTCATGGAATCTTTAATTGCTGTCCGAATCGTCTGACGTCCCCGGTAGCCGGAATACCAGTTTTTAATTGGAGTTCCATTACTGTAATTCGTTGCTTCATCTTCGTAACTGGTAGCAAGTGTCATACCGGCAGTATCTAACGCCGGAACATATGCTGCAAGAACTTTGAATGTGGAACCAGGCTGACGCTTGGAATCTGTAGCACGGTTTAGTGTAAGATTTCCGTTCTTTTCGCCACGACCTCCACAGACCGCTTTGATATAGCCGGTTGCCTGGTCTATCACAACGAAGGATGTCTGTGGTTGGATTGTGGTAGAAAAGGATTCTGCCAATTCTAAATATCCTGTTTCTTCCATTGTTACTGCCTTAAATTCATCTGCTGCAGCTCTGGCAGTATCTTCACTGGAATAAATCAGGTTGTATTTCGGATTTTTTGTTTTTTCCTGATAATATGCTAGTAAATGGTTGGTAGAATAATTGTGTAATTCTCCGGTTTCCGGATCCGACAGAGTAAGAGCATAATTAAGTGCAACACTTGTTCCTGCAGGATAGTTTGCCGGATCGTTAATATGCTGGTCGCATATTTTTTGGATGGCTGCATCCTGATTAATGTAAATACTTAATCCGCCGGCATAAATGAGATTGAATGCCTGGGTTTCACTGTAACCGAGTTCATTTACTAACTGATTGGTCAGGGAGTTGATGACAGCATCAATATAATAAGAATTATATGATTTTGCGGTGTTGTCATCATCGTTTTTGTTTAAGGAAATGTTAGCATAAACATTGTCTGATACAGCGGAATCGTATTCACTTTGACTAATCATTCCCTGTTCTAACATTTTTTGTAAAACAATGTTTTTACGGGATTGATTTTTCTCTGGATAAATTGCCGGGTCATAGGCGGAAGGATTTTGGGTAATGGCTGCAATGACAGCACATTCTGATAAAGTAAGGTCATTTAAATCTTCTTTCCCAAAATATATCTCGGAAGCAGTTTGTATACCGTTGGCACCTTGTCCAAGATAAATGGCATTCAAATATAATTCTAAAATATCCTTTTTATCAATCTGTTTTTCTAATTCGATTGCCAGATATTGTTCCTGAATTTTACGCTTTAAAGAATCCATAAAAGTTGTTTCATTAAGTCCAACATTAAAAATCTGATTTTTAATTAACTGCTGGGTAATAGTGGAAGCTCCTTCTGAAAAATCTCGGTTCTTCACACCAACAAAAAATGCACGTAAAATACCTTTGGCATCAACACCATTGTGTTCCCAAAAACGTTCATCTTCGATGGCGATAAAAGCGTTGACTAAATTCTCAGGGATGTCCTTATATTCCACATAAACACGGTTGGAGTTGGCAGTGGAAAGTGTTGTAAGTTCTTTCCCATCCTGATTATAAATAGTAGTCTGAAAGCCCTCAAGCTGAACACTGTCTTTGATGCTTTCGATATCGGGTGCATTGTCAATAATAGATGTAAACATCCCTAATCCTGCGCCTGCACCAACTACAATAAGGAAAAGAAATGTAAAAAGGAAACACTTATATAGTATATATGAAAGTTTCTTTTTGTTTTTTGTATGTTTGGATACAAGCTTTTTTTGTTTCTTTTGTATATTTCTTTTTGAATAATTCATAAATTGCCTCCTGATGTTAACAATTAATCCATTATATCAAATATGGACAGAAAATGCCACATTTAATCACGAAAACTTGGAAATACCACTACAAATTGTGTTGACAGGTATGGGAATGTGCTATATAATGTCTCACGGTATGAGATAAAATGAGGTGATTTGGAGATGGATTATAAGAAAAGTGCAGAAAATATTTTTATGAATATGCTAAGACTTAGCAAGCATGTTGCGATTAAGAATATGGGTGATATCACGAAAGGGGAGATGGCCATTTTAGGGTATCTTCATTTTGAGCATGACGGAGCAACAGCAGGTGAGTTATCGGAGGTAACCTGTGTGGTTTCATCCAGAATAGCAGCAGTGCTTAACGCATTAGAGAAAAAGGGATATGCTGAAAGAAAGCCGGACCCTCAGGATAAACGCAGGGTTTTAGTACATATTACGGATGCCGGAAGAAAGGTAACGGCAAAAAAATATGAAGAAGGTGTTGAGATGGTTGCAGCTTCCCTTTGCGTGTTAGGTGAGGAAGATACGATTGCATTACAGAGAATTTTTAGAAAGCTTGTAGAACATGAGGAAACGATAAAATGGTAAAAGAATATGCGACGATTTTAGAAAATGGAAACGGCGAGATTGTTGAAAAAAAATCCAGATTTATTGGGTATGTCAGGCATGTGGAGACAGAGGAAGAAGCCCTTTCTTTTGTGAATGAAATAAAAAAGAAGCATTATGATGCAAGACATAATTGTTATGCATACACCATTGGTGAGGAGCAGCCCCTTTTGCGGTTTTCCGATGATGGAGAGCCGGGAGGAACAGCTGGAAAGCCGATTTTAGAAGTGATTACGGGAAAAAAACTTTGTAATGTGTGTATTGTAGTAACCAGATATTTTGGAGGAACATTACTTGGTACGGGAGGTCTGGTACGGGCCTATACCGATGCATCGAAGGCTGCTATTGATGCAACAGAGGTTGTGCTGAAACGTTTGGTAAACCCCTGTTCTATTACAACAGACTATACGGATTTGGGAAAAATTCAATACATATTAGGAAGTGAAGAAATTGCCATTGTAGATAGTGAATATGGTGAGGATGTAGTGTTGAAGACCGAAATCTTTGTTGATGATGTAAAGGAAATTGAAAAAAAACTGGTTGAGGCAACTGCTGCAAGAGTTCGATTTGATAAGGGAGAGCCGGTTTTTGCAATACAAAAAATGTGACAGCTATATTATGTTGAAGAAACTTATATAAAAAATAGTATTAGAAAAAGGAGAATACCATGATTTCAAAATTTAGTGTCAAAAAAGCGTATACAGTTATAGTAGGCATTGTGTTGGTTATCATTTTAGGAGTAGTTGCATATACCAAAATGACAGTGGATTTACTTCCGAATATGGAATTTCCATATGCTGTTATTATGACAACCTATCCGGGAGCAAGTCCGGAGGCAGTGGAGACAGGTGTTACAAAGCCAATTGAGCAGGCGCTTGCTACGATTGATAATGTAAAGGGGATTAGTTCTGTTTCGGCAGAAAATTATTCCATGGTTTTTCTGGAATTTAATCAGGATACCAATATGGATACAGCAACGGTAGATATGAGAGAGAGTCTGGATCAGATTACAGGCTATTTTGATGAAACGGTAGGAAGTCCATTTATTTTAAAAATGAATCCGAATATGATGCCGGTGGCTGTTGCGGCAGTAGAAAAAGAAGGCGCGGATATTACGGAACTTAGTGATTATGTAAATAATGAACTGAAACCGGAAATAGAAGGTGTTGAGGGTGTTGCTTCTGTTACAACCATGGGTATGCTTGAAGAGTCTGTTCAGGTTGTGATTCGTAAGGACAAAGTAGATGCTGTAAACAAGAAGGTTAAAAAGTCTTTGGACAAGAAGTTTGAAGATGCAGAGAATGCCATTGCAGATGGTGAAAGCAAAATAAACAGCGGAAAGCAGCAACTGGCCAGTGGGCAGGCAAAAGCTAGCAAAGAGTTTGCAAAAGCAGAAAATGAGATTAACACGACAAAATATCAGTTGTTAACATCAGAGAAAGAAATAAAGGAAGCACAAAAAGACTTAGAGGCAAAAGAAAAGGAATTAAACGAACAAAAGACACAGCTGGAAAGTGGTATCAAAGCAATGCAGGATTTACTGAACAGCTATCAGACACTGGTTGCCCAAAAGGCACAGTTAGAGGCGGCTCTTGCTGTGAATCCGGAGGATACTTCTTTGAAGTCACAAATGCAGATTGTTGTTGGCACGATTGCAACAATGGAGAGTGAACTTGCGAAGCAGAAGGATGATGAGGGAAAACCGCTTACTTTTGATTCTCTTCCGGCTTATATTGCATCAATGCAGGAGGGACTGAATCAGCTTAATAGCGGTCTTACAGAGATTGCAAATGGAAAAAAAGAACTTGCAGCTGCTTTAAAAAAAGTAACCAATGGAAAGACAAAGGTAGATGATGGTTACGTAACTTTAAAAGAAAAGGAAGCGGAAACACAAAGTAAGATGAATCAGGCACAGGCAGAACTTACACATGGTGCTGCTTCCATTGAAGAACAGAAAACTTCTTTAGAGGATGCAAAGGATGCTGCTTATGATGGTGCAGACATGGAAAGCATTATTACGGTTGATACCATCAAAGGTATTCTTACCGCACAGAATTTTGATTATCCAGCAGGTTATGTTACAGAGGATGATGTAGAGTATTTGGTACGTGTAGGTGAGAAGTTTGATGATGTTTCTGAACTGTCGGATTTTGTACTGTTAGACCTTGGAATGGACGGGGTAGAGCCAATTAAGCTTTCGGATGTGGCTGATGTATTTGTTCAGACAAATGAAGACTCTGTATATACGAGAATTAACAAAAATCCGGGAATTATTCTTTCCCTTGCAAAACAGAATGAGCATTCAACCAAAGCAGTGGCAGATAATTTAAATGAAAAATTTGAAGAGATTTCGAAAGAAGATGAAACCGTTCATTTTTCAACCCTTATGGATCAGGGTATGTATATTGACCTGGTTTCAAATTCAGTATTGAGCAATCTGTTATTTGGTGCAATCCTTGCAGTAGCAATATTGTTGTTTTTCTTAAAGGATATAAGACCTACCGGAATTATAGCAGTATCCATTCCGGTATCTGTTGTATTTGCCATTGTGTTGATGTACTTTAGTGGAGTAACCTTAAATGTGATTTCCCTTTCCGGTCTGGCATTAGGAGTCGGAATGCTTGTGGATAACTCCATTGTGGTAATTGAGAACATTTATCGCTTGCGGAATGAAGGTTATTCCGTAAAAGAAGCAGCAATTAAAGGTGCAAATGAGGTGGTTGGAGCCATTACAGCTTCCACCCTTACAACGGTCTGTGTGTTCCTTCCGATTGTATTTACAACAGGTATTACAAGACAGTTGTTTAAGGATATGGGTCTTACCATTGCTTTCTCCTTATTTGCCAGCCTAATTGTGGCAATAACATTTGTACCGATGGTGGCATCAAAGACCTTTGGTAAAATATCAGAGAAGGACAACAAACTAATAAATCGAATTAGTGAAGTATATGTAAAATGGCTGCCAAAAGCATTGAACCATAAAGGCAGCGTCTTGATTGTTACGTTAGTATTGTTTGTTGTATGCACGGGACTATCCCTTTCAAAAGGTTTTTCATTTTTCCCGGAGATGGATTCTACACAGATGTCTATGGATTTGAAAATGCCGGAAGGTACGAAGACTTTACAGGAAACTGCCGAAATGTCTGATAAAGTAATTGATGCAGTGTTAGAGATTGATGATGTTGAGACTGTCGGTGCTATGGTGAGTGGCGGCCAGATGGCAATGCTAGGATTAGGTTCAAATGATAATATTGATGCTGTAACATACTATATTGAGTGTAAAGAAGATAAGAAGCTGACCAATGAAGAAATCGCAGATTTGATTATGGAAAAGACAAAGGACTTTGACTGTGAGATATCAGTTTCAACTTCTAATATGGATATGAGTGCACTCACTTCCTCGGGTGTATCGATTGAAGTAAAAGGTAAGGAATTAGATAAATTAGAGGAATTAGCTGTTCAAATTGGAGAACGGTTGGAAAATGTAGATGGTCTGGTTGAGATTGATAATGGTCTCCAGGACGCAACACCGGAATACAAGGTTATTGTTGATAAAGACAAGGCGGCAAAGTATGGGCTTACTGTTGCTCAGGTATACCAGGAGATTCAGAGTGTGTTGGCGGAAGCATCCAGTGCTACAACACTTACAACGGATTCGAAGGATTATTCCGTATATGTAAAGGATGAGGAAGAAGAAAAATATACATTAAAGGATATTGAAAATCTTACCATTGAAGGTAAAGAGGGTGAGGAAAAGAAAGAAGTTAAGATAAAGAAAATTGCAGATGTGGAGGATGCAAAGTCTCTTTCTTCTATTAACCGTCATAATCAGACACGTTATATTACGATTTCCGGTCAGGTTGAGGACGGATATACAACAACCGATGTTGCGAACCGTGTGGAAAAGGAATTGAAAGATTTTTCTCTTCCATCAGGATATAGTATTGAGTATGCAGGAGAGAATGAGACTGTAATGGAAGCAATGGGACAGATTATGCTGATGATGATTCTTGCCATTGCATTTATGTATTTGATTATGGTGGCACAGTTCCAGTCTTTGAAGAGTCCGTTTATCGTTATGTTTACGATTCCACTTGCGTTTACCGGTGGATTTGCGGCACTGTATCTGACAGGAAATGATGTAAGTATTATTGCTATGGTAGGTATGGTAATGCTTGCAGGTGTTATTGTTAATAATGGTATTGTATTTGTGGATTCTATTAATCAGCTGCGGGAATCAGGAATGAACATGCGGGAAGCTATTATTTTGACCGGTAAACACCGTCTCCGTCCAATCACAATGACAGCATTGACTACCATTCTTGGTTTGTCCACCATGGCACTTGGTTTCGGTATGGGAGCAGATATGGCGCAGCCAATGGCTCTTGTTACAATCGGTGGTCTGATTTACGGAACGTTACTTACATTGATTGTTGTACCTTGTATCTATGAAATATTCAACAAGGAAAAGAAGGGAAAACCAGGTGATGATGCTTCTTTGTTAGAGGAAAATGAGAGTGTATTAAATTCTACGGAGACTTCTTTGGCAGAATAATTGCAATGTATTTTAAATTATGTTAGAATTGCATTTATATGACATTTAATAAAGATACAATGGGGAAAAATCTTTACCCCCTAAAAAGTTCGATAAAGATAGATGGCAAAACATAGGAAAAAGAGGTAGCGATATGAGAATAGGATTAGACGTAGGATCAACCACGTTAAAATGTGTTGTGTTAGATGATCAGGATAATATTGTCTACAAGGATTACCAGAGACATTTTTCCCAGATTACCAGTAAGACGGAGGGAATGTTAGACGACATTATGAAACAGTTCCCGAATGAAGAAGAAATGAGCCTGTGTATTTCCGGTTCCGCCGGAATGGGTATTGCAGATGCATTGTCAATCCCGTTTGAGCAGGAGGTATATGCGACAAGAGTTGCCGTGAATAAGGCGATTCCTGGAACAGATGTAGTAATCGAATTAGGTGGTGAAGATGCCAAAATCTTATTTTTGACAGATGGTTTAGAGGTTCGTATGAATGGTTCCTGTGCAGGTGGTACCGGAGCATTTATTGACCAGATGGCAACGCTGCTTAATATGGAAGCAGGGGAAATGAATGAGGCTGCAAAGAATCATGAAAAAATTTATACCATTGCCAGCCGTTGTGGTGTGTTTGCAAAGTCAGATGTACAGCCACTTTTAAATCAGGGGGCTCAAAAGAATGATATTGCTGCCAGTATTTTTTATGCAGTAGTGAACCAGACGATTGCCGGTCTTGCCCAGGGGCGTGAGATTGAAGGAAAGGTGGTATATCTTGGTGGACCACTTACCTTTTTGTCTGAGCTTCGAAAGGCTTTTGATGACACTTTGAAGTTAAAGGGTGTGGCACCGGATAATTCTTTGTATTTTGTGGCAATGGGTGCGGCACTAAAGAAGGAGAGTAAGTCTTTCCGGTTAGTGGAGCTTAAGGAGAAGATTGCCGGCTATACTGCCACTGGTGGATATGCAAGCTGTAAACCACTATTCACTTCTGAGGATGAATATCATGCATTCTTAGAGAGACATAAAAAGAATTCAGATCATATTAAGAATGTGGAGAATATTAGTGGACCTGCATATCTTGGTATTGATGCCGGTTCTACTACGGTAAAGGCTGTGGTAACAGACGAGAATGCAAATATTCTCTGTTCCGAATATCTGCCAAATGGTGGTAATCCGGTACCGATTATCAAGGAATTTTTAGAAAAGCTATATGAGAAATATCCAGATATCCATATTGAAGCATCTGCAGTAACCGGGTACGGTGAAGAGATGATTATGAGTGCTTTTGGCGTTGATTTTGGTATTGTGGAGACAGTAGCACATTTTACAGCTGCTAAGAAGTTCCAGCCAGATGTGGATTTTATTATTGATATTGGCGGTCAGGATATTAAGTGTTTCCAGATAAGAAACAATGCCATTGACAATATTTTCTTAAACGAGGCATGTTCTTCCGGTTGTGGTTCTTTCCTTCAGACCTTTGCAGGTGCTCTTGGATATCCGATTGCGGAGTTTGCTAAGCTTGGTCTGTTTGCGGATAAGCCGGTGGATTTAGGCTCACGTTGTACGGTATTTATGAATTCTTCCGTAAAACAGGCACAAAAGGATGGTGCAAGCATTGAGAATATATCAGCAGGGCTTTCTATTTCCTTTGTTAAAAATGCCCTTTACAAAGTAATTCGAGCAGCTTCTGCAAAACAGCTTGGAGAGCATATTGTAGTACAGGGTGGTACATTCCTGAATAATGCGGTGCTTCGGGCTTTTGAGCAGGAGATTGGTCATGACGTAGTAAGACCGGAGATGGCAGGAATTATGGGTGCTTATGGTGCAGCACTTTATGCCCAGGAAAACAGTACCGGTAAAAGTACGATTTCAGATTCGGCTGCTCTTGCAGCATTTACACATGAGATTACGATGACCACTTGTAATGGATGTAGCAATCATTGTAAGCTTACGATTAATACTTTTGCAAATGGAAGAAAATTTATCAGCGGAAACCGTTGTGATAAGCCGACTGCGAAGAAGGCAGAGGGAGTCCGTTACGATTTATACGATTATAAGTTGAAAATGTTAGAGGAATACAGACATTCTGATATTCCGGAGAACAAAGCAAGAGGAACCATTGGCATTCCGATGGGACTTAATATGTATGAATTGCTTCCGTTTTGGTATACGTTATTTACACGGTTGGGATTTAATGTGGTAACTTCGCCAAATTCCAGCAGAAGCCTTTATTTGAGCGGTCAGCATACGATTCCGTCAGATACGGTATGCTTTCCTGCAAAGCTTATGCATGGTCATATTGAGGCATTACTTAAGGAAAAGGTGGATGCTATTTTCTATCCGTGTTTAAGTTATAACTTTGATGAGGGACTTGGTGATAATCATTATAACTGTCCGGTAGTAGCTTACTATCCTGAGGTATTAGAAGCGAATGTAAAGGATTTGTCTAAGGTAAAATTTATCTATGAATATCTCGGAATACATAGGCGGAAGGATTTTACAAAGAAGTTTCATGCAGTATTGGAACGTTACTTTGGAAAATTCAAGTTGTCAGATGTGTCAATGGCATGTAATTATGCCTATGAAGAATATGATAAGCATATGAAGTTAATTCGTATGGAGGGAAGAAAGTATCTTCGGATTGCCCAGCGGGAGGATAGACCGGTTATTGTTCTTGCAGGACGTCCGTACCATTTAGATCCGGAAATCAATCATGGAATCAACAAGCTAATCTGTGATTTGGGCGCAGTAGTGGTAACGGAAGATTCCGTATCGGATATGGCACCACATGTAGATACGAAGGTACTGAATCAGTGGATGTATCATTCACGGATGTATGCAGCGGCAGAATATGTGGCAGAACAACAGAATCCAAATTTGAATTTAGTACAATTGGTATCCTTTGGTTGTGGCGTCGATGCCATTACGACGGATGAGGTACGTAGAATATTAGAAGAAAAAGGTAAGATATATACACAAATTAAGATTGATGAGATTACGAATCTTGGTGCAGTGAAGATTAGACTTCGGAGTCTGTTTGCAGCAACGAAACAGAAAGGAGAAAAATAACCATGAGTGAGAATACACAGTTGGAAAATGATACGATTGTGACAACAACAGCAGATGGCGGGCGTGTGGAATTTACAAAGGAAATGCGTAAAGATTATACAATTCTGATTCCAGATATGCTTCCCGTTCATTTTAAGCTTTTACGTAATATTTTTGTTCAACATGGATATCACATGGGGCTTTTAAAAAATACCGGAAGACGAGTCGTGGATACTGGACTCAAATATGTACACAATGATACCTGTTATCCGGCGCTTTTGGTTATTGGTCAGATGATTAGTGCACTTCAAAGTGGCAAGTATGATGTGAATAAAGTGGCTCTTATGATTACCCAGACCGGTGGTGGATGCAGAGCTTCAAATTATATTCATTTGCTCCGTAAAGCTTTGCAGAAGGCGGGACTTGGACATGTGCCTGTAATTTCACTTAACTTGTCAGGACTAGAGGAAAATAGTGGCTTTAAGCTTACTTTTGAAATGATTTATCAGGCACTGATTTGTCTTACTTATGGTGATTTGTTCATGCTGCTTAAGAATCAGGTTCGTTCATATGAGGTAAATAAAGGCGATGCCGATGCCATGATTGAAAAATGGGTAAAAGAGCTTACGAATCAGATAAAGCACCGAAAAGGATATACACCAAAAGGAATGGAAAAGAACATGCAGGCAATTGTAAAGGATTTTGCAACTATTCCACTTAAAAAAGAGAAGAAAACAAAAGTTGGTATTGTGGGAGAGATTTATGTAAAATATTCTTCCATGGCGAACAATGATTTAGAGAATTTCCTTGTGGAGCAGGATTGTGAAGTTATGGTGCCTGGTGTTATGGGATTTATGATGTTTAAGATTGATAACCGGATTGAGGATATTAATCTTTATGGTGGAAATCCCGCCAAAAAGAAGGTGATACAGGCTCTTATGAAGTATTGTGAAATGCTGGAAAAAGCGTTGTACGATGCAGTATCTATGTATAGTGATTTTACACCACCTGCCCGTTATGCGCATATAAAGGAGCTGGTTACCGGTGTGGTAGGTCTTGGTAATAAAATGGGAGAAGGCTGGTTGCTTACTGCTGAGATGTTAGAGCTTGCAGAGTCGGGGTATGGAAATATTATTTGTGCCCAGCCGTTTGGTTGTCTGCCGAACCATATTGTAGGTAAAGGTATGGTACGGAAGGTGAAGGAGATTTATCCACAGGCAAATATTGTGCCAATTGATTATGATCCGGGTGCGACTAAGGTAAATCAGGAAAACCGTATAAAGCTGATGCTTTCGGTGGCAAGAGAAGAAGAGTGATTGGAGTAATATATGTTTCGAGTTTGGGGCAAGGTCATGAAAAACAACAGATTGGTCAAGGATACGGTGGTCTGTATTGAAGACTACACGATATCAAGGACAAAGAAGGTTTATCAGGCCTTAGACGAGATTTGTTATGAATTTGATTTGGCAAAACCGATATGGTTAGAAGGGAATAAGAATGATTTTATTCGTCATGCCAGAACAAAATTTACAAAGGATAGTTTCATTGAGAATATTGATTTTGATTTTTTAGATTTTCAGGTAATTGAAGAGGATTATTAAAGTGAAACTGCCATGCGTATATGTATGGCAGTTTTTCCAATATATACTAAAAACACAAATTCAAAACATAGCCGTCACATTTTAGTCACAAAACGTTGATAGTATAACGTACATAGGATAACGGTTATGGATTAGTTACCCATAAGAAGAAAGGTGGTTGTTACTATGGAAAATGAGAACAATGCAAATGAAACAGGCAATGTTAACGGAATGAATCAGGAAGGTGGATCTACTTATCATTTTGGAAGGAATGAGAGTCCATTTGGAAAGGAAGATATCTCGGGCAAAACATATTATAACAGTCAGAGTTCAGATACTGCAGGAGATGCAGATAAGCAGCCGAATAATGGTAATCCATATAATCAAGGTAGTGTATATGGACAGGGAATCTACACAGGTAATGATTTTGCAAAGACGGAATCAGAGCCCCAAAAGAAGAAAAAAGAGAAAAAAGAGAAGAAAACATCTAATGGCAAGGCAAAGAAAGTGGCAACATTTATTGGAACTGCAGCAGCTTTTGGCCTGATTGCCGGTGGTGTTATGGTAGGAGTTAATACAGTGGGAAATCGGCTGTTTGGTAATAAAACGTCAGGTACACAGCAGATAGCTACGGTGGCAACAACAGATTCGAGCATTCAGAGTAATAAAAAAGAAAATGGCTCCGGTTATGCGGATGTAGCGGAAGAGGTTATGCCATCCATTGTGTCGATTACCAATACATCTGTTCAGACTGTACGTTCCTGGTTTCAGTCCTATGAACAGGAGGTAAGTGGTTCTGGTTCCGGTATTATTATTGGACAGACAGATGATGAAATATTAATCGCAACGAACAATCACGTTATTGATGGTGCCAAGGAACTTACAGTTGCATTTAGTGATAAAACGGCGGCATCTGCAACAGTAAAAGGTGCGGATTCCGTAGCAGATTTAGCAGTGGTTGCCGTGAAGGTATCGGATTTGGAAAAAGACACACTTTCAAATATTAAAGTGGCAGCCCTTGGTTCGTCTGATGATTTGAGAGTAGGTGAAGAGGTGATTGCCATTGGTAACGCTCTTGGATATGGACAGTCGCTTACGGCAGGATATATTAGTGCTTTGGATCGTGAGGTTAATGTAGAGGATAACAGTATGCGTCTTCTTCAGACGGATGCAGCGATTAATCCGGGTAACAGCGGTGGTGCCTTACTTAATACAAAAGGTGAAGTAATTGGTATCAATACAGTCAAATATGTGGATAGTACCGTAGAGGGTATGGGATACGCTATTCCAATTTCCACAGCGATTCCGATTGTAAATGATTTGATGAATCAGGAAGTTATTGAAGAAAGCGAGCAGGGATATTTAGGTATTCAGGGTAATGATATTACAGATGAGTATGCAAAAAGTTTTAACATGCCAAATGGTGTTTATGTTGTGAAGATTGTGGAGGACTCTCCGGCTGACAGCTGTGGATTGAAGGCTGGTGATATTATTACTAAATTTGCCGGACGTGATGTTCATAGTATGGAAGCTCTTCAGAATATACTAACCGGTAAAAAGGTTGGTGAAGAGGTTGAGATGGTGGTACAGCGTAATACGGAAAAGGGTGAATATGAAGAGGTAACGCTTACTGTAAAACTTGGTGCAAAAAAAGATATGCCAAAATCTTCTAAGGAAGATAGCAGTGAAGATGAGCAGACAGAAAAAACTATGCCAAATGATGGCTCTGGACAGCAGGGTGAAGCTGTAACTCCGGAGGAGTTTTTCAAAGAATTTGAAAATTATTTTGGTGAGTAGTAATATAAAAAATGGGTGGAATCGATATAAATCGATTTCCATCCATTTTTTATTTACTGATTTTTTTCTAAAAATCTTTTTTGCTTTATAGGAAAGACCGCCTGCGGCGCTCTCCTGAATGAAAAAGAGCCCGCAGATATGCGGGCACGACAAACAGACGGTTTGGGATTTAAAAGATATAAAAACCTTCTTCTCCAAAATCGTCATCAAGTTCAT
>JAQXLK010000002.1 GCA_029012085.1 Clostridiales bacterium | reverse complement strand
TCCTTTTGACTGAGTTTACGTTCTACTCTGAATTTTCTGATCTTCTCACCGACAACATTCTGTGCTTCATAATCAATAATTCGTGCCATAATTTATCTCCATACTGTTTGACACAAATATTTTATTATACTTAACTGAATTTCATGTCCTATGACAGGACATCTGATTTACATATTTGTTCACAATGTGGATTACTATAAAATAAGCATTAAAAAAGCAAGCAGCCCATATAGAAAAAACTGCTTGCTTCATTATTCAATTAAAAAATGCACCAATACGCCGTATCTCCTATAATAATAAGTTGTTGCGATAAATCAAAATAATCCCAGTCTTTATCCTTAAAGTATCGTTCAAATATTTCTTCCTGATAACCTATATTTTGAAAGTTTCGCCCCGTTACCTTGTATATAAGTGAATTAGTTACCGTTCCTAATGCTCTTTCATTTATTTGATGAACATGGTAATTTACCTCCTCATAATTATCAGGAGCATAGGCATCTGAGTAAACAGATATTTTCGCGACCACACTTTCTGTGTCTTCTTCATATTTTAAAATCTCCTGATACATCATATTAACATATACTTCATCCAATGTGTTACTGATAAAATGATTAGTTACCACAAAATCAGAGAAGAGTATCTGTACTATCATATAACCAGCACATCCCAGTGAAAGAAGTCTATGTACATTGACTGTACTAATGGCATATGCTGTAGTCATCAACATTCCTTGAAGGAGATAAAAGCAAAAAGCCATTCTGGGAGGAAATGAAAATTTTTCCTGCATTAGCGGAATGATATAAAGCAGTATCGTACTTCCTGCACAAACGATAAATACAAACGGAAGTTTCCTCTTTTTTCCGTTCTTTATGCAACTATATATCATAAGAATAAATACTCCCAATGAAAATAAAAGTGGTATCCATAGATTAGGCATAATTTCAAAACTACTTCTATTAAAACTCAAAAAACTTTCTTTGATACCCGCTATTTTTTGCCCTGAATCTCCCCATCCACCATTCTTATTGAAACTATTAATGATACCAGTTTTTTCCAGAACTTTAATACTTAAGTAATTAAGAATACCAACACCCATGCATGAAATGATACCAAGCATTTCACCTGCAACCGCTTTCGGAGTCAATTCTTCTTCATAACTCAAACACACATAAAATGCGACAAGAATTGCAGCAAAAATCATTGTATACTGATATACACATACAGCCAAAATAAACAGGAAAAACATTGACCCATATCTTTTTATTCTGAATCTTTCTACCCCCAGCGCTGCCAATAAATATCCTAATGCAAAATAGAAACTGCACTCACTAAACATTAAAAGTTCCGAAAAAAGGACATTCAAAAAAACTAGATTCAACCCAAAAAAGTAACCGATTTTTGCCCATTGATCTTCTGGCTCCCACTGTTCAAATATTTTTTGGACAACTACCATTGCCATCGCAAACAATAAAAAAGCCGAAAACATGGTAATGCTTAAATTCGTAGTTACCCTGACCCCAAATTTCAGCAAAACTGCATCTCCAAGGGCAATTAAATATCTGCCATCTGCTATATTCCAAAATATATCTGCATCCTGTGCCACCATATGAGAAATAGTATCCGCATTAAAGCTTTTTCTAAGCATACCACCCCAAAAAACGAGCATCATTGCCATGCTGATTCCAAATCTAAGCATACTATCCTTATACTTTTTAATTTTCATATTCGGCCATCCTCCTGACTATTTCATCCAACATCTCTTTCGTCATTCCAGGATAAACGCCAATCCAAAAAGTATCACTCATAATACGATTAGTATTAATCAAATCCCCAACTACGCGGTATCCTTGCCCAGTTTTTCGCATTTCATCAAAGCAGGGATGTTTGATCAGATTGCCCGCAAAAAGCATTCTGGTCTGTATGTTATGATTCTCCAAATTCTGCACCACTTTATTTCGGTCTACTCCCTCCCTGCAGGTGAGCATAAATCCAAACCAGCTTGGGTCAGAATCAGGACAGGCTTCCGGAAGAATAAAATATTCTTCCATTCCATTTAACATCAGCTGCTCTTTTAAATACTGAAAATTCTTTCGGCGTTGCTCGGCAAATTGAGGCATCTTTTTTAGTTGCGCGCATCCAATCGCCGCCTGCATATCTGTGGCTTTCAAATTATATCCAAAATGAGAATATACATACTTGTGATCATAGCCTAACGGTAATTCCCCATATTGCCTGTCAAACCTATGTCCGCACATATTATCTTGTCCGGATGCGCAAACACAATCCCGTCCCCAGTCACGGAAAGATCTGATACATTTATTCAGCAACGCATTATTTGTATATACTGCACCACCCTCTCCCATGGTCATATGATGAGGCGGATAGAAACTGGACGTACCAATATCACCAATCGTTCCTGTAAACCTCTCCACACCGTCGATTGTATATTTTGAGCCCAACGCGTCACAATTATCCTCAATCAACCAAAGATTATGCTTATCACAAAACTCCCTTACAGTTTTTAAATCAAACGGATTTCCCAAAGTATGCGCCGCCATAACTGCCTTTGTTTTTGAGGACAACGCTTGATCCAGCATAGAAGTATCCATGTTGTACTGTGGAATTGTTACATCGATAAATACCGGAACAGCTCCATACTGTATAATTGGAGTTACTGTGGTTGGGAACCCTGCCGCAACTGTAATTACCTCGTCTCCCCGTTTAATCGCGCGCTCTCCCAACAACGGCGACGTAAGTGCCATAAAAGCCAACAGATTGGCAGAAGAACCTGAATTTACCAGGGAGCAATATTTTACCCCCAGATACTGTGCTAAACCTTTCTCAAATTCAATAGTGTATCTGCCTGATGTGAGCCAGAATTCCAACGCACTGTCTACCAGATTTACCATCTCTTCACCATCGTAAACACGACTTGCATACGGGATTCTCTGTCCTTCCACATAGTTTTTCTTTTGGTTATGATACGTTTCACAATATTCTTTTACCAATTTTAATATCTGTTCACGCGCCTGTCTTTCATCCATCACAATCAATATTATCCTCTCATATACTCATCAATCTGCTTCTTCATACATTGTTCAAGCAGTTCTGTCTGTTTTTCCATCCCCGAATATAATCTGATTCTTTCAAATTCTACAACCTTTTGTAAAGTCTGCTCTATTGACCACTTCGGGCTCCATCCAAAAGTATCTTTCAATTTAGTACAATTCAGTTTTAAGAAATTAGCTTCATGTGGTCCATGATCTGACTGACTTATCCAACTAACCGTTTGTGCTTCATTCAAACACTGCTGATTCCAAATCCGGCAAAACTGCTCTGTCAATTCTCCTGTAGTGACACAGTTGTTATCATCAGGTCCGATATTGTAACATCCGGCTAAGCACGGATGTTCATATTGTGCTTTTGCAACCATCAAATAAGCAAACA
>JAQXLK010000001.1 GCA_029012085.1 Clostridiales bacterium | reverse complement strand
ATCATGCATATAAAAAAGCTTCCGAAACTAAAATCTATCAGCATACAAACTGCAAAAATAGCTACTGTTATAGAAACAATAAGCGAACCTGCTCTAGCAATCTTTTCATTCATATTGAAACAATCCTCCACTTTTACATACTTGAATTTATCTTGTGTTTTAAATCAACTGATAGATTGCTCTTTTATATTTACAAGATAAATTCCGCAAGCTACCATAATTACAGCTATAAAATATTGCCATTTCAGTTCTTCTTTAAGAAGTAATGCTGAGAATATTACTCCCAAAACAGGAATCAGTGCATTATAAATTGCTATCTTACTAATCGGATGATAAGAAAGCAGCTCATTATATACAGCAAAACAAACTGCTGAAATCATAATCAATGCCGTTAATACAAGTGCTCCTTTAATGTTCAAACTCCATGGACTATTTGTACCTATCACCAGACCAATTACCAGAAGTAATACTCCTCCAATCATCATGCTTTGCCCTGTTGCCTGCATCATATTCATTTTCTTTGAAGCTACCCGTGTTATGATACCGCCAAATGCTGCACAAATCGCATTCAGAAGAATCATTCCGTCCCCTCTAAATGTAATATTTTCAAAGAAATCAGCTCCTGGCTGTATATTAATTGCGACAATTCCCGCAATTCCTAATACGCATCCAAACATTTTAGGAACTGATATTTTGTCATCAGAAAAAATAATCGTTGAGAGAATTATTAAAAAAAATCCTCCCATAGAATCCAATATGGTAGATCTTGCACTCGGGTTATATCCCAACCCTATATATGCAAACATGTAATGAAGTGTTACGTTTACAATTGCAAGAAGAATCAGCCACCATAAGTCATTTTTATTTTTTAATTCAAGCTTCTTTTTTCTCAAACAGCAAAATCCTGAAACCAATATACCTGCAAAAAGAAATCGTATTCCAGCAAATAAGATTTTTCCTCCCAAATCAGCTGAAGCTATTTGAAATTCCTGATATCCAATTTTTATAAGTGGATATGCCAATGACCATCCAAAAGCACAAAAAATTGCCAGTATGGACTTATATCTACTATTCCTAAATATTTCTTCCATTCTTTTGTTCTCATCTCCAATTCGTATTTTCTTGGCATGACAAACTTTGATTTGTCAAATTCATAAAATAGCAATTATCCACTAACATTATAACATATAATAAGCGAAGATGTATAAATTATCATTACTATACATCTTCGCTTAGATTCTAAATACTTTAAATCTACAAGTCTTTCCCTAATAAAAAATCAATCATATTTATATGCACAATTCCATTCCTCGAAAAATCCATTTTATCCAATGTAATCACATACTTTGGATAATGATCCTTCACAGCATCAAATGCACTAAATTCACGCTCAATTACCTTTTCATCCGCCAGCAGATATGCAACCTGAATATAACTTACCTTTTCATCTTTTCTTGCAACAAAATCAATCTCACCTTTTGACGTCTTTCCTATATACACGTCATATCCTCTGGTAAGCAATTCATTGTACACAACATTCTCTATCGCAAAGGTTTTATTAATCTCAAAATTGTGATTTTTAATCTGCGCGATTCCTAAATCTGTCATATAATATTTATTCAACGTTTTTAAAGTGGCACGCCCGTGGATATCATATCGATACACTTTCTTAATAATCAATGCTTTCTGCAATGCCTCCAGATAAGTATATAATGTGCCCGTTGACATTTTTCTTCCCTCCTGCCTCAAAAAGGAAATAATATTTTGTGCAGAAAACTCCCGTCCGGTCGTATCAATTATATACTGCAATATCAAATTAAACAGCAGCGTATCTTTCAGACCCAGACGGCCTACAACATCACGCAGAATAATGGAATCAAATACACTATGCAGATAATCCTTAATATTGTTCTCCTCCGTAAACTGCATTCTATTAGGCAGACCGCCCCATTTTACATAGTCCCAAAATGTATCTCCCTGCTTTGGCTCTTTCCCCGTTAACTCTATAAACTCTCTATAGTTTAAAGGAAAAATCTGAAACGAAACATATCTGCCAGACAAAACCGTAGATATCTCATCAGATAATAATTTGCTATTAGAACCAGTTATAAATATACTAATATTTTCTATAGACGCTCTCAGTGAATTAATTACCTTTTCAAAGCCGTCTACATTCTGAATCTCATCCAGGAAAATATAGTACATCTTTTCGTCTACAATTCGTTCCTTTATATAAGAATTCAACTTTCTATAATCCTGCAATTCTTCATATTCAATAAATTCAAAATTAATATAAAGAACATGATTTGATTCCACTCCACGCTCCTTTAATTCATCCATAATTTGATTCAATATTACAGATTTCCCGCAGCGCCTGATTCCCACCAATATTTTTACAAGATTACTATCGTAAAATCCTCTTATTCTGGACAAATATAACTCTCTTTTTAACATATTATCAACTCCTCGATAATAGTATATCCATTTTCTATACTTTAATCAAGTTATTTCTTTTAAATGAAATAACTCTTATTTTTTTGAAAATTATTTCTTTTTCAAAAAACAACTTGCAAATTTTCGTAGTTGCTGCATAGACCTGTACGCCAAAAATGTATTTAGCGAAGCTAATTTGAGGGCTTGACATAAACGGCAAGCCCCCAAAAACTTAAATCATTCAATTTCTCTTAATCTATTTTACTATTACTTTCTTACTTAATCCCTTCTTTTGGAATAAAGTCTTATAGGACTTTACTTTTCCCTTTGGAACCTTAATAGTAGTCTTAGCGGAAACACCCTTAAATGCATTCTTATCTATGGTCTTGGAAGTCATTTTCTTTGACTTGATTGTAATGGTCTTTAACTTCTTACAGCCATTAAACGCATTTGCACCAATAGTAGTGGTTTTACTTGGAAGCGTAACCTTGGTTAGTTCCTTACATCCCTTGAAAGCATTTGCTCCAACAGTAGTTACGTCACTTCCAACAGTTACTGTTTTTAACTTTGCACAACCGCTAAATGCATTCTTTCCAATAGTCGTTACATTCTTAGGAATAGTTACCTTGGTTACATTTTTGTTTCCCTTAAATGCATTATCTGCAACTGCCGTTACCTTATAAGTAACACCATCTACTGTAACTGAAGCCGGAACTGTAACTGTCTTTGCCTTAGTATCTTTTGTTCCGGTAAAGGTAACCGTCGGATTCTTCGTATCCGTACCAGTTACTTTATAGGAAGCGTTTCCTTTATCATCCTTAATCTCTGTTCCTTTTTCCGGAACTCCGGTTGCAGAAATTGTTTCTGTCTTTGTCTCGGTACATCCGGCATTTGTACAGTGATAGGTCTTTACACCCGCTTCTGTTGCTGTTGCTTCTTTCGTCACAGTACCATTATCCCACTTGTGTCCGGTTGCCGCAACCGTCATTGCAGCAACAGTTGTCTCCGTTTTACCCTCTGCATCACTATATATCTTTCCACATTCTGAACAAGTCCAGTACTCTTTGTTTCCTGCTGCTACACAGGTTGCAGCCTTTGCTTCCGTCTTCTTTAATGAATGTTCCTTCTTCGCAAGCAAGCCGGCACCTGTTTTCCATGCATCTAAATCAGGAATTTCTTTTTCACATGCTGCGTCTCCAAAGTACTTACCGCATGAACACTGATAATATTCCTTCACACCATAAGCAGCACATGTGGCTTTCACCTGGTCAATTTTAGTGCCTGCATGTACGTGTTCCGATGCCTTACTACAAATCGCATATTTCGAAAAACTATCTGTTTCAAATGTTATTTTCTTTGTCACTTTATCATATTGTGCAGCAATCACTTCATAGGTGCCATCATGCTTTTGATGTACAATTTCTACACCATTTTCATAATCACCATCAACCGTCAAGGAAATACTTGCTTTCTCTTTCAATTCCGTTACTTCTTTTTCCCACATTTGTTCTGCAGAACCACGATATACTACCTGATCTAAATTAAGGTCAAGATAAGATTCTACATCATATCCCGCTGCTGCTGTTTCGAATGCAGCTTGTTCCGTTGCTGTTGTTGTTGTTTCATCCACATTCAATATTGCAGTTCCCATATCCAATTCATCTGCAGCAAGCGCAATATTTCCATCCTTTACTTCTTCTACCGTAGATGCAACTTTGTCTTCTACCGGCGCACATTTTGCTCCAATATGCGCATTCCCATTCGCAATGGAAAATGTATAAACACACGCTTCCGTATCGCTTGTACTCTTCTTATCACCATTTGGACCAAACTCCACTACCTGATATCCGTATCTTGGAATTAAGCGCACGGTGATTTCTCCACCGGCAATCAAGGTCGCCTCTCCTGCATTTTCATCATCATCAAAATGCAAATATGTGTGGTTTGCTTTATTCATTTCATCCAAACTATTATATGTAACTTCTTCACCAGCTTTATTCACATATGTGAATTTTACAAACTGAATAATTGTGTGATCCAGATACACATCACTATCTTTATCCCGCTCCAGATTTGACCACAGGAAGTTACCGGTTGGGAAATAAGAGGCAGCTTCTTTTTCATCAAAAGAAAACTCAAGGAAAATCTGCAATCCTCTTTCTGCCATTTCCTGTGTGATTGTAAAAGAAAATCCCTCCTCTGAGTCTATGGAACCCCGACCTTGCAATGCATCCCAATCTACACCCTGTCCACCAACTGTCAGATGGAAGCCAAGCATTTCCTGTCCTTCTACTGTTTTAGCAAACAAAGTAAGCGTTTCTCCTTCCACTAATGCTTCAGGGAATGTCGCGTCTTTTGCAGTAATATCAGATTCTGTTAATCCACCATATGTATATCCAATCGTTGCATTTTGAGCATTCATAACAGAAAAGCTCATTCCATTTTCCGTTCCATATTCATCTTCACGATTTCCAATAATCTCCATATTGGCTGTTACGTCATAGCTTTCAGCATATGGAACAGTCAGAATAAAGGAAACGGTCTGTGAATTCCCATTCAAGTCCATTGCATCTAAGATATCCCACTTACGAGTATCTGGATTTGCGCCTGGAATCTCACCAGAATAATCCGTACCATTAATCTTAATCTCGGTATATCTCATATTAATCGGACTTGAAAATTCAAACTCTACTGCAGGTACCTGTGTTTCACCCACTGTAATTTTTGGTGTGTTCGCATCTTTCGCATCATATGGGTAAGTAACAGAAGTTTTTCTCGTTACAGTATCCCTATTATTCCCTGCATCATATCCTCTTTCCTGTGCAGCTACACCATTAATATAAAATATTGCACCAAAGAACATGCCTGCACCGTCGTAACCGGTATTTCCATTGAATGTAATGGTTGAAGTTGCTTTACCATTAAAATGATATTCTTTGGAAGTTTCTCTACCCGGATTATCACCGCCACCGTTACCGGCAAAACGGATATTTACCGTATATGCCTTTGTAGCATCATAGTCTATGGCAAATGTACCTTCCTGCAAAGCCGTTGTATCAATATTGGTTACAGTGGAGGTTTCTCCACTTTGTACCGAAATCGTATTATTGGTAAGCGGATTACCTTGGGAATCATTCTGTGTGCCATCCCGATAATCATCAAATGCCTGTCCAGCGTTTGGCGTCGCTTTCAGATAAATCTTTGTTCCTGTTGTAACACCTTCTAATTCATTAGATGCTCTCAAGGTAAAACTAGAAACATTCAGCGGAATCCACTCGCCACTGTCTCCAATCTTATAGGACACATTTCCATTCTGTGCCTCTGTAGTTTCAATCAAAACGTCACCGGTATTTGCAGGTTCACCGCCAGAATTATTGTTTCCGGTATTTAGCACAACATAATACGTTCTTCCGCCGCCCGCTGTAAATGTATAGGTATAGGAACCATCCTCATTAGAAGTACAGTTGCCTTCATAAGCCTCCGCCCCCTCTGAAGAATCTTCCTTTACATTTACGCCGCTGATTTGGCTTTCACGCTTAGGTGCCACCTGAATTGTGATTGCTGTATCATTTGCAATATCCTTTGCCCAAATTGCTCCACCTTCATCTGCCTTGTTCCTATCTACCATTACGGCAGTGTCATCTCCAAGCTTATATGTGATATCCGCCATGTCCAAATCAGAGGCAGAAAACTGAAGTGAACACGTGGTGTCAGTTCCTTCGCCCTGCGTGGCACATGCCATATTCACCGGCATCAAGCTAAATATCATGCTTAAGACAAGGAAAAGTGCAAGCATACGACTTTTCTTCATCCTTTCCAAAACATAATTCATAACCAAGCCCTCCTGTTAATTATAATAAATCAAAATATATTTTACCAAAATCTATGTATTTTCAAAACATCCTGATAGTATCGAATCATAAACCTATTTCACTTTAACCTTCTTGCTTAATCCTTTTTTCTGGAATAAGGTCTTATAAGTCTTTGCCTTACCACTTGGAACCTTAATTGTTGCCTTAGTGGAAACACCCTTAAATGCATTCTTATCTATGTTCTTAGAAGTCATTTTCTTTGATTTAATTGTAATTGTGTTTAGTTTCTTACATCCACTAAATGCATTTGCCCCAATCTTTGTCGTATTACCTGGAAGCGTAATCTTGGTAAGTGCCTTACAATCCTTGAATGCATTTGCACCGACAGTCGTTACATCACTTCCAACAGTTACTGTCTTTAACTTGGTACAACCGCTGAATGCATTCTTTCCAATGGTTGTGACATTCTTAGGAATCGACACCTTCGTTACTGTCTTATTTCCTTTAAATGCATTGTCAGCAACTGCCGTTACATTATAAGTAATGCCATCCACCGTAACAGTAGCAGGAATCGCAACCGTCTTTGCCTTTTTGTCCTCTGTTCCGGTATATGTAACCGTTCCGGTTGTGCCCTCTGCTTTTATTACTTCATATGTTCCCTTAGACTTTGAATCTGTAATCTGCGTTCCTGCCAAAAGAGATGTAGTTCCTGTACCTCCGCCGGATGGTGGTGTTATTCCAGTATCACCACCGGATGGTTTTGTTCCAGTGTCTCCTCCAGATGGCGTTGTTGTCCCTGTGTCTCCTCCGGATGGCGTTGTTGCCCCTGTATCTTCTCCGGATGAAGTCGTTCCCGCCTTATATAGGAATTCCGTTCCGCTTAATGTGTAATTATAGAGTCCCTCTACCAGCGTATTTTCTATAACTACTTCCAAACCCTCAACAGCTACACCGGAAGCTTCTGTAAATAAATAGAGGTCTGTACCTGCCAAAGGCTCAAATGTCATTACCTTCTTTCCTTCAACACCATTATTATATTCTGTCTTTACAGCATACTCTTTTCCAGATGCATCTTTATATACTTCTAGCGTTGTCAACTGAGTATAACATTTTTCTAGCGTATCTTCTGATAATGTATATCCATCTTCTGTAAAATCACTTTCTGAAACAAACACGTCATCATTATCATAAACAAAATACGCTTTCTGTGTTTCATCGTAAAAAAGTTTATAAATTATATAGCCTTCTATTCCACTATCCTCTCCATAACCATTTGGATAATGGGTTGCTTGCTCTGCACCATAGATGCTAGCATCACCATTCTTCGTTACCTTTGTTAATTCATCTGCATCATAAGACAAATCAAATCCCATTATGTATTTACTGCTTCTATCTTGATAATTATTCTTAGCAATACTCACACTTTGACCATTGGCAAATGTAACTGCCTTATTCGCTGCATCAACAGCTGTCATGATAACTTCTGCAGTATTTTGTTTAGCATACAGGTTCACATTGACATCTTTACCAAAATTCAATGAAGCATTGCTTCCCTCTGCATTCAATACAATAGCGTTATCATAAAGCTTCTTAGAATTAACCGTTAATGTGCCGTTTCCAGTAATGTTAAGGGTTCCGCCATAGCCATCACCCCATACTTTTATCTGCCCAATGCTGCAGTTACCTACTACGTTCATAGTGAAATCATCGCCCATAACATTGGTTTCCATGATCATATTATCAGCGGAAAGATTTGTAATCGTAAGGGTATTTGTAGTCTTGTCGTAACTTGCACCACTTAATTCATTAGATACTGTCTCTTGCGTATATATTGCCTTACCGATTACATTATTATCTTGATCACGCTTGATTGCACCCGTTTCATCTGTTTCCACAAAAACAATATAGGCTAAAGATATTGTTTCACCTGCATATTCCCACGGCCCCATAGGCCCATTTGCCGCATATGTATGGATTCCCAATGAAGAAACCAATACAACAACTGCTATTAACATTGATAACCATCTTTTCATAGTATCCCTCCTAATAATTATTTTGATACTAGTATTTTACAATATAATCCCCAACTTTCGAAGTCAATTACCACATTTGGCACTTGCCTCTTTCGGCAAATCCGCTTCCCTTATCCATAAGTTTTTTGCTATAATATGGTAGTTATTTTATTTCTTGCAGAAATATTTAAATCAAGGAAGTATTAAGAAATTTTTCTTACCAAAAGGAGATTATAGACTTATGAAATTTAATGAATACATAAATGACTACATAGAGAAATTAAATTGTACTGCAAAAGAACTTTCTGAAGCCTCCGGGCTTTCTTCTGCCGTAATCAGCCGTTATCGGACAGGTGAGCGCAGACCAGAACCGGAATCCGACAACTTGAAAAAATTAGCAGCTGGAATTGCTGCAATCGCCAACGCTAAGAACATAGCCGGCATGACCATAAATGAAGTGCAATCTGTTTTACAGCATTCCCTTAATCATAGAAATGCGGACTATGATACTTTTACCGCAAATTACAATGCACTTATTACCACCTTGGAAATCAACATGAAGGAATTGTCCTCTGCCACTAATTTTGATACCTCATATCTGTACCGGGTGCGTTCCGGGCAAAGACGTCCAAAGGATCTGGATGCTTTTGCTGACGGCTTTTGCCGTTTCATCACTGCCCGATATAATGAAATATCTGATAAAGCAAAGGTTGCAGAACTGATAGGCTGCAAACCGGAAAGCATCTGGCAGAATACAGATTACCTGTCACATTTAAAGACCTGGCTATATCACACCTCAACTGAAAATACCACTAATTACATGGGAAGTTTTTTGGAAAAGCTGGATGAATTTGATTTAAACGAATATATCCGGGCAATCCATTTTGACGAATTAAAGGTACCATCCATGCCATTTCAACTGCCGACCTCCAAAAACTACTATGGTGTAGAAGAAATGCGAAAAGGGGAACTTGATTTTTTTAAGTTCACTGTTCTTTCCAAATCCATGGAACCGATTTTTATGTGCAGTGATATGCCAATGGACGACATGGCAAAGGATATGGATTTTAACAAAAAATGGATGTTTGCAATTGCCATGTCCCTGAAAAAAGGACTGCATTTAAATATCATCCATAACATTGACCGTCCTTTCCACGAAATGATGTTAGGATTAGAAGCATGGATTCCCATTTATATGACCGGACAGATTTCTCCCTATCATCTTCCAAATATATCCACCAGCGTGTATCATCACTTCAACTATGTTTCCGGAAGTGTTGCCCTGACCGGAGAATGTATCCACGGACACCATGACAAAGGGAAATACTATTTAACAAATAATAAAGAAGAAGTATCTTATTATAAAGAAAAAGCAGTCTGCCTACTGGAAAAGGCCCAGCCTCTTATGGAGATTTTTACGGAAACTTCGGAACAGCTTTTTCTGAATTTTTTGCATTCCACAATACAAAAAAGAGGAAAACGGCATAATGTTCTGTCAGCCCTTCCGATTTACACCATTTCTCCTGAATTGCTTGAGAAAATACTGACCCGCAATCATATATCAGAAAAGAAGAAAGAAAAAATATTGGAATATGCAAAGCAGGAACGAAATTTAACCGAAACAATTTTGCAGGACAACATCATCTTTGATGAAGTAATACAATTGTCGCCGGAAGAGTTTGAAAAGCATCCGATGAAGCTCTTCGTCGCCGGTGCATTCTGCGATACAGAAATTCCTTATACATATAAGGAATTTCAGGAACATTTGAACCAGACGAAAAATTTTGCAGCATGCCACGAAAATTACAAACTAAAGGAATCCAATGAACATGCTTTTCGAAACATCCAGATTCAGATATTAGAGGGAAACTACGTACTGATTTCAAAGGCGAAATCACCTGTCATACATTTTGTAATCCGGCATCCAAAAATAGTACGCGCCCTGGAAAACTTCATACCGCCGGTTGTCGAATAATATCTTACTATTTCACAGTCATCAGCATCGAAGACACAAACAACAAACTTTTTCCACAACACAAAAAAAGCAGCATCTGCTTTTAACACAGAAGCTGCCTTTTTTGTTTAATATCCCCATATTTCATACGCTGTATATTCTCTGTCAAAATGATACCCCAACTTTTCCGAAAGTCCCACCGACATCTTGTTTTGGGCATCCCAACTTGGAAACCATCCTCTGTCCAGGCACTCTAAAATCAGCCTTGCAGCACAGACACAAGCAAGTCCCTTTCTCCGGTAATCCTCTCTCGTATCCACTTCAATCTCAATCCCCTTCTCAAAACCGGAGTAGGAAGAACAGCTGGAGACAATCTCACCATCTTTTAGAATTACCACGCCCAGACCATACTGGCGGTACATTTCATAATCCGGATAATTTGCCACTCCGTCCCGGCACCAATCCGTCTGCATACACCGGTTATATAACTCCTCATCAATGAAACGGATGGTATAATCCTTAGAAAGTCCTGCAACAATCTGTTCTAACTTTTCCCTGCAAAAGATATCCTTTTCTTTTTTGATGGCATAACGTGTCACCTTCTTTGCCTTCTCTCCAAAACATTCTTCAATCATACAGCTCCAGTTAGCATTTTCCGGCACCATAATCATAAAATCTCTCTTGCTTCCTTCTGGTTTAAATGTCACCAGTTCTTCATCCGGCTTTCCTTTGAAAAATGTGAAATCTCCTAATATCACCGCACCGGATTCCGGCTTATCCCCATCATTCACATAAATGTCACCCATAATTCTCTGTACCGCAGACCAGATACAACCTTCTTCCCATCCGTCAAACAGTTTTTCTGCAATTTTTCTATCTCTAAGTTCCCTAATCATAATTTCTCCTTTTTCCACACCGGTACCTCATACATTTTCCGAAGCGTTCTTGCCACCTGGTTGGTGTCTTTTCCGACTACCTGCACATCATATTTTTCCGGCACACTTCCAAAAGTAACCGTCTTCGTAAGTCCTGTCATATCTTTCAGATAAACAAGCATATTCTCCCGGCATGCATTTTTATTGTATATTTTAATATAAGAATATCCCGGATATTCCTTTGAAGGGTAAAACAATATTTTTAAGCTAGTTTCATATCCCTTTTCTTTCAGCACATCATAAAATGCCTGCAGCTTTTGCGTCTCATCGATTATCATAAAATAAACCACAGAGGTCATTTCCGGCAGTGATGCTTTTATATAGTTTCGGTATGGCGAACTGTGTAATTTTGCAAACACCTTGCGCTCCGCCTCATTTTCTAATTCTTCATAATAGATTAAAAGACAGTCATCTATAATGACATTAGAAAAACAATGAAACCCTTTTTCTTTTACCAAGTTCAGGATTTCAGCCGAAGTATCATAAGAAATCACAAATGCCCTGATGAAAGAATTCTCATTCATATCATACAATACAGCTCCATCCATGGCAATAATAGGCAGACGCAGCCGGATTCCGTTTAAAAGCTTCTGCAAAGATGCCGGCGTCCGCATGGTTGAAATGGTAAAATTCAATCCATCATCCAGCATATAATTAATCTCCCGTTTACTATAGGTGGACAGTTCTTCCTTTCCGGCTATCAGTGTATCATCAATTCCGGATACAAATAAGACATCCCGCTGCTTTCGAGATGGCCAATGGAAGGAGTTGATTCCAATTCCGATTACAATTCCAATCATAGTATCCAGTACACGGTTCAAAACAAAGATATAAGGATTTTCATCCCCAATATGATTTACCACAATACTTAGGAATACCACACAGGAAAAATAGGAAGCATTCTGGTGATGCAACAACACCGTCAACCATATAATCGGAATGATTGCCAGTGCCACTAATACATCATAAATCAGTTCATTTCCGAAATGATTCTGTGGAAGGCAACTCAGTTTTATCAATAATACCAGCAGACCAAATCCTGCTCCCACAAACGTTCCAAGTGTCCGCTGTAACGCCATCTCCAGACTGCTACCTATATAGGGACGTATACACCAGAGGGCTGCCAGCATGGAATAAAATGGTATACCCTCACGTCCTCTTATCAGATATACAATAAAACACAGCAATACACTAAAGCTGGACTTTAAGATGCGATGACCTACACGAGGTATTTTGACCTTCTTTATTGATTGTACTTTCTCTTCCATGATGTAAGTTCTCCCTAGTATAGCATTTCTTAAATAACTGTACCAAATACTTGCCCATTTTCTAATAATTCATTCGCTTATTTATCTTTTCCAACAAGCAAGCCTGCCAATGTCTGCTCAATGGAAAACTCCTCACACAACCGTTCAATCTCTTCCTTTGCCTGCTGTTTCTTCTTATTTGATACCTGCCCCCGCACTGCACGAATCAGTATATTCTTCGGAGATGCCGCAAAATCCACAAACTCCAGAAGCTGTGTCCGGTAACCACAATAAGTCAGCACATTTCCCCGGATGGCATCCGTAATTAATGCAGACATCCGCTCCTTCACAATACCATATCTGGAAATCAAAGAAAAGGTATCACTCTGAATCTGTGCATTCACTTCATGCTGGCAACATGGAACAGACAAAATGATTCCAGCATTCCATGAAACCGCATTGTACAGCGCATAATCCGTTGCAGTATCACAGGCATGCAGTGTCACCACCATGTCCACCGGCTTGTCTGTCTGATATCCATTGATATCTCCCAATTCAAAATGCAGATTCTCATAATGATACTTTTTCGCTGTCGCATTGCATTTTTCTATCACATCTGCCTTTAAATCCAGTCCGGTCATCTCCACACGATAACCTTTCAACTCCACCAGATAGTAGTAAAGAATAAATGTCAGGTAGGACTTGCCGCATCCAAAGTCTATGATATGCATATCTTTGTTTGGATAGTCCTTTACCACATCCTCCACCAGCTCTAAAAATCGGTTAATCTGCCGGTATTTGTCCTGCATGGTTCGAACAATTTTCCCTTCCTTTGTAAAGATACCAAGGTCTACCAGTGGCGGAATTACTGTCCCTTCTTTTAACAGGTAGTTTTTCTTACGGTTGTGGGACAGCACCTTCTCTGCATCCGGTACAATGATATCCACACCTGCGTTCTCCTGTTTTCTCGAAAGTGTTCCCTTCATCTCGTTCCTGCATGTATCCAAGGTTTCCCCTTGAGTATTATTTTCTCTCGTGTCCTGAGACAACATTTCATGCTTTGTCTTTCGTTCATTTGATAAGACTTGCTCTTCCTTTTCCTTACTTACATTTGGCATAACATGCGCTTCTTCTTTCTTGCTTACATTCGCCAAAACTTTCCCCGACTTTGTCCTATGAACATTCGACAACAGCTTTCCCTTCTTCGTCACTTTGAAATCCCACTGTTCACCATCACCAAACACATTCATCTGTCCATACACTGCAGGGAACAATTCAAACACTTTATCCACAAGTTCAGACATTGCCATGTTCTCATGAAACGCCTGCTTGTCCGTAAACCGCTCAATTTGATACAACATTTTTCCCTTCAACGCAATCTTTTGTATTACTGTTTTCTTATATAAATATGTTTTATCTGTCAGATTGCTTAACACCAATTTTGCCGGTGCTTTTATTAATATATTGGTAATCTGTTCTTTTTCTGTGTCTGCTAACATATACCTTCCTGCTTTCTAACTAATATAATGATGTCATTTTTTGTATAAATGCCACAAACTCCTGTTCCGGCAAAGGTTTTGAAAAATAATACCCCTGAATATAATCACAGCCAAGCTCCATAAACTGCTGTAAAACTTCTTTGGTTTCCACACCTTCTACTACAATTTCCATTCCAATTTCTTTTAACATGTGGATTGTATTCTTTAACAAAATTCTCATGTTATCTTCACCCACCTTATCCGCAAGACTCTTATCCAGCTTAATAATACGGAATGGAAGAGACATAATCCTGCTTATATTAGAATAACCGGTACCATAATCATCCAATGCAAAAGAAACGCCCAATTTTGTAAGTTCGTTTATATTTTCTTCTACAATATCCTGTGCCTCATTGGCAGCAGTTTCCGTAATCTCCAAATTAATCTGCTCTGGTTTTAAATGATACTTTTCCAGATAATACTGTACTCTATCCACCAAATCCTTCTGTATACACTGCGACATGGAAAGATTGATCTCAATAAACCGGATCGGCAGTCCAGCCTTATCACATTCTGAAAGAAAACGACACACATCTTCCAAAACGAAATCTCCAATCTGAAGGATTGTCCCATTCTTTTCTGCCACTGTAATAAACAGTTCCGGCGATATAAAACCAAAATCATCATCCTTCAAGCGAATCAAAGCTTCCGCAGACAAAAACTTCTTCTCTTTCACATTATAGATTGGCTGATAATACATCTGAAAACGTTTTTCCAAAATGGCATTACTAATAATACTGTCAATCTCATTCCGTAGCTTGAACATACGACGGTCATTTGTCTCCACCATATCATTGATTACATTCCCAGATGAAAGATATGTATAAAATGAGTTTCCAAAGGATAACAATTTTTCATAATTATCAATATCCTCCGGACATCTTAAAATACAAATACAGGACTCTAAATTAAGTTCCAACTGTTCGAACTGCATTGCCCGTGTCAGAACGGCTGAAATTCTTTCTGCTACTGCCCTTATCTTTTCCGGCTGTTCTTTTTCCGTAACAAGGGCAAACAGTCCATTCTCTAAGTAATACAAATCCATTGGCAGATGATCCTCTGTACGAGGCGACAAATCCGTAGCAATCTTTTTCATTAACAAATTGCAGATATCATATTCCAAAAGAGAATGAAGAGCCTGATAATTTACCAGCTTCACCAAAATAATCCGCACAGGCTTCTGAATATAAAATGCCTTTTTCATGTCTGAAGTATAAGAAATATAATTCCTCACCCCTAATATCGGATTGATTGTCTCCTCTGGTCTTTGTACAACCAGCGTAATCAAGAGCAATGTTAATGATGTCATAAACATTTCAAACAGACATTCCGGAAAGAACAGTTGAATCAAAATCGCAACAAGATTAAGCGGATACAAAAGCAGCAAGGAAATAAACTTATCCACAGATAATATTTTTTTGTATATGCACAAATACGTAATTCCAATTATAAAATAAACAAAGGAAGCTGCGTATAGGATATAAACCAATGGTCCTCTGTGATAAACAAGATTCTCATCATAGTAAAATACCATATGATGAAATGGATTCGTAAATAAAGTAGCACATATTATCACATATGGTGTGACAAGAAGCAATTGTAACCATTTTTTCTTCATTAGAATGTGCCACGTATCTGTAACTGCACACAAAAAAAACTGATAAAAAAATGGGGTCATATTACGAAATAGAAAATATCCATAACATAACACTTTACGTAGTCCTAAATTTGATTCGGTAGCAGGAATCCACGTGCCATATACCTCCGCCCAACAGTCAAAAATCGTTGAAACAAATGTCTGCACCAAAAGCAGAGCAAATAATCTATTTGCCCTTCCACTTGTCATTTTGCGGAATATCAAGGATGAAAAAAGAATCACCTGTATGATAATTGCAGCTATATCAAAATACAGTATTTTCATAGTATTTCCTCCTAGTAGTCCTATATAGAATGCCACATTTTATCGTTTTTTCCAATATAGGCCTACTTACGTATAATTTAGCATCGTATTACAATTACTGTTCACAAATTGGAAACAATTTTATCGAAGCTGAACATACGTCCGTTCAAACTATAAACAGTAATATATTACATTTTGAAATTCTGGATATTCTTCTCTAATATATCTGCTGTTCCCCTTAAGTTTACCGCAGACTGTTCCACTTCCCTAAAGAGCTCTGACACATCGGTAATAACTCCACTTGTCTCCTGTGTGTTTGTTACGTTGCTTTCTGCAATATCAGACAAACCTCCAATCATACCAATCATTTCTTTTCTTGCCTGTTCCAATTCCTGTGTCTTACCCTCAATACTTCTTATACTTTGAATGGAAGTCTGTATCTCTCCCATAACCTTCACAACGGATTCTTCCGTACTTACAATATATTGGTTCTGTTTGTCAATTACGGAATGCATTTGCTGCATTGCTTCCACCACGTGTTCTGCATTTGCAATCAATACATTTACAATTTGATCAATGCTGCCACTGGCGTCATTTGACTGTTCTGCCAGTTTTTGAATTTCATCTGCCACAACCGCAAATCCTTTTCCTGCTTCTCCGGCTCTTGCTGCCTCTATACTTGCATTCAGAGAAAGGAGATTGGTTTGTTCTGCTATCTCAGAAATAAATCCTGCTGCTTCGCGAATCGTCTTTGCAGACTCGTTGGTCTGTTCGGTAAGTCCCGCAATCATATTGACTGCTCTTCCTACCTCCTCACCACTGTTCTTCAGTTCTTCAATGGCAGCATTTGTCTGATCACTGGCTAAAAGCATATTATCTGCACTTTCATTTAACACAGCTGCCTCACTACCGGTTTCGATAATCAGATTACCCATATATGTAATATTTTCAGACGCACTTCTGGTATCCTCTGCCTGCGAAACCGCCCCTGATGTAATGGTATCTACCGACTTCTTCACATGATCCATATTCTCAAAAGTCTGATGAGAGGTCTGCTCCAACGTATCAGAAGCCTTAATCAATTGGTTCGTACTATCACTGATTCCTCCAATGATATTCCTTAAATCCGTCTGCAGCTTACCAATCGCCCTCGTCAAATCCCCAACCTCATCTTTACGCTGCATATGCTTCTGATTCAAGGTAACATTTAGATTACCTGTAGCCACATCTTCTACGCAGACAATCTCTGCATTCAGCGCTTTCGATATGGAATTCGCCACCAGACCAGCCGTAAGCATTCCAATTACTGCAATCAATACAACAATTATAACCATGAAAAACACAACGCCCAAAACACTATTTAAAGTTTTATTTTTATTTACACCTGCAAAGACCATACCTACCGGCTCTTTATTGTCTGCATCTTGAAATACAGGAACATAGTATCCAAAATACATTTCACCATTAATGGATACACTTTTACTAAAATATTCCTGACCGTTTTTTAGAACCTCTTCTTCAATTTTTGTTCCGGCAGGACTGCCAAGAACACGCTCCCCATTTTCATCCATAACCGATGTCATAATTCTTTTGGTTCCATAAAAGAAAGTAACTTCCATTCCGGACTTTTCCTTAATGGTGTCTAACAGCTTCTCTGAACGGGAAATATTATATCCGCCTTTCCAGACATCCCCATTTTCTGACACTGTATAAGAACCGGAATTCTGGTCATAAGCAGCCAGCGTCGCTGATGCGGTACCCCGCAGAGAAGTTTCCACCTGGTTAATAATAGACGCTTTCAAGGATGTTATTGCCATGATGATGATAATCAGTCCAAGTATACCAATTGGCATAAGTGCACATAAAAGCATTTTTTTACGAATCGTCAGTTTCATTACATCGTCCTCCTCTGTTATTCTACAACAACAACATTTTCATAATACCAGTCAATTCCACTGGTAATTGTTGCATCATCAAGCGTTTCACCCTCACTTCCAATTACTTCGCCTGTATTGGTCTTTAATTCTCCATCAAAAACATTATTGCTTCCATTTAAAATTGCTTCCGATGCCGCTGTAACTTTTTCCTGCGTTCCTTCTGCACAAAATGAAGCCAGGTCTGTTATACCTACCAGCCCTTCCGCCATACCACCATAATAATTATCACCACTCCAGGTTCCTTCTATGACATCATTTACTGCTGCGGTATAATAAGCACTCCAGTTCCAGATTACACTACATAAACATGCTTTGGGAACTTCCTTACTCATATCTGAATTATATCCGATTCCATATACACCATGTTCCTGGGCAAGTGTCATTGGATACGGTGTATCACAGTGCTGTGACATCACATCGCATCCCATATCCAGTAATTTCTTTGTCGCAGCTTCCTCTTTTTCCGGGTCGAACCAGCTATTGGTGACTGCCACATAAATCTTTGCATCCGGATTTACCGATGCCACCCCAATGGCAAAAGCATCAATTCCACCGGTTACCTCCGAGTTGCTGGTATCCATGGCTGCTACATATCCAATCTTATTGCTTTTGGTATTCATTCCTGCCACAATTCCACTCAGATATCTTGGCTGATAAATCCGTCCAAAATAATTATTAAAATTCTTGCCATTGGACATATATCCTGTGCCATGCGAAAAATATACTTCCGGATACTCTTCAGCCACTTCCGCAGTCGTCTCCATGTATCCCCAGCTTGTGGTAAAAATAACGTTACAACCATCGGAAATACATTCCTCTATCGCCGTCTTAGTCGCTGCTGTATCTGAATCATCCACTATTTTCCGCTCAATCTGGTCATCCGTCAACCCCAGATTACTCTGCATTCCTAATATTCCAAGATCGTGTGTGTAGGAATATCCGCTTCCCTCTGCAGGATCAGAAATATACAAAACTCCCACCTTAATATCTTCTTTACTAATTGATTTCGATGGATCTACTTTCGTCTGAGCGGTATCATCAGACGCTACCTCATAACCATCGTTTGTCACATAATCATCTGGCTCCGAATTGCCCGCACCACAACCGGTCATACTACTGACTATAAACATTCCTGCCATTAAAAAAACTAATATCCTTTTTTTCATAAGCATTTCCCTCGATTCTTATTGTTACCTATAGTATGCCACATTTTGTCGAATTTTCCAATAACATTTCCTTTATTTTCTATTTATTCCGCTTGGCATTGCATTTAACAAGCAACGCGTTACAGTACAGACGTTATCAGTACACAGCTTCAGATTCGAAAAAATTGTTTTCCATGAGGGCTATTTGCGTCCGTTGGTACTTAGGCTGCGTCCTTTGCAGCCTTATGTACCATTACGCACGCAACTAAGCGCAAGCGGGCCCGGTCGGAAAACAATTTTATCGGAGCTGGAACGTCCGCTTTAGATAACGTGTGTACAGTAACAGCAACGCAGATTAACATTCCCGCAACCCCTTATTTTATTTGACGAAACCCCATACAATATATATAATGAAAAAAACGAAAAATACCGATTGACTGATGAAATAAGGAGAACTATATGTGGATAGCTGAAAATTGGAAAGACTATGAAGTAATTGATACATCAAACGGAGAGAAATTAGAACGCTGGGGAAAATATATCCTGCTTCGTCCAGACCCACAGGTTCTTTGGGACACACCGAAGAAAAATCCCGCATGGAAGCGCCTGAATGCTCACTACCACCGGAGTAAAAAGGGTGGCGGCGAATGGGAATTTTTTGATTTGCCGGAGCAGTGGTCTATTCATTATAAAGATTTGACTTTTCATTTAAAACCATTCAGTTTCAAGCATACCGGTCTGTTCCCGGAACAGGCTGCAAACTGGGACTGGTTTTCTGATTTAATTAAAAATGCCGGCAGACCAATTAAAGTATTGAATTTATTTGCTTATACCGGTGGTGCCACCTGTGCAGCTGCCAAAGCCGGAGCTGCCGTTACCCACGTAGATGCATCCAAAGGTATGGTTACCTGGGCAAAGGAGAATGCTCAGGCCTCCGGCCTGGCTGACGCACCGATCCGCTGGATTGTGGATGACTGTGTTAAATTCGTGGAACGGGAAATCCGCCGGGGTAATCACTATGATGCCATCATTATGGATCCGCCATCCTACGGAAGAGGACCAAAGGGTGAAATTTGGAAAATCGAGGAAAAAATTCATCCATTTATTGCACTTTGTGAGCAATTGCTAAGCGATGACCCATTATTTTTCCTTGTAAACTCTTACACAACCGGACTGGCACCAGCCGTCCTTACCTATCTCATCTCCACCGAGGTAGTATCGAAACACGGCGGTCATGTTGTATCCGATGAAATCGGTCTTCCGGTATCGGATAACGGACTTGTTTTACCATGTGGAGCAGCGGGACGCTGGCAGAAATAATACATTTTCAATTATCTACTCACAAAAGGAGGATTACATTTTGAAGCAAAAACACACAATTAAAACATTAAAAAGAAATCAAAAAAATTATCCTCTTTTTCTTGATAAGTTAGTTGCTGTTTTTTTAATTGTTCTAATTCAGTTGTGGTTCATGCTGATGATATTTTTCAGATTGCATGAAAAATATATGGAGATTCAATTCGTTATGTCTCTCCTTAGTATTTTAGTAGTTGTATACATTATTAATCGTCCGATTAATCCATCCTATAAGCTGGCCTGGTGCATTACCATACTATTCATTCCTGTCTTTGGTGGATTGTTCTATCTGTTACTCTCCGTCAATATTACAAGACGAAAGTTTCGGAGCAGCATCCGGAGTGCGGTAGCAGAGGCAAAAACTCATTTAAAGCAGGATGATGAAGTACTTCACCATATCGAATCGATTAGTAAACACGCTGCACCACAGGCTGCCTACATTCATAATTCAACCAAATATCCTGTCTATGAAAATACTTCCGTTGAGTACTATGCCTCCGGCGAGGAAATGTTCCTACGTATGCTGGAGGAATTAGAGAAAGCAAAACATTTTATCTTTATGGAATACTTTATTATTCATGAAGGAGCCTTTTGGGACAGCGTTCTGGACATTTTAAAACGCAAAGCTCAGGAGGGACTTGATATCAGGGTAATCTATGATGATATGGGAAGCATCAGCACCCTGCCCAAAGATTATCCTCTCATATTAGAACAATATGGGATTAAATGTTATGCCTTTAATCCTCTCCGTCCAATTCTCTCCCTTCGTCTCAATAACCGTGACCACCGCAAAATACTGGTAATCGACGGACACACCTCCTTCACCGGCGGCATCAACCTGGCAGACGAATATATCAATCATTTGGAAATGAACGGCTATTGGAAGGATACAGGAGTTATGTTAAAGGGAGAAGCTACCTGGAACTTCACCAATATGTTCTTACAGCTTTGGCAGCATTTATCCGGAGAGGAAGTGGATTTTGAAGCCTATCATATTCCGATGTCTGAATTCCCTGATGACTGCAAGGATGTAGGAGATGGTTTCGTCCAGCCTTATGCCGACAACCCTCTATTCTCCGAGGTTGTGGCTGAAAATGTATATCTCAACATGATTCACCGTGCCACAAAATACATCTACATCACCACACCATATCTGATTGTGGATAATGAGATGATTACAGCTTTAACCTTAGCTGCCGAAAGTGGTATTGACGTACGGATTGTCACTCCTGGCATTCCTGATAAAAAATATGTCTTTATGATGACACGCTCCTTCTATGAACCACTGACAAAAGCAGGGGTAAAAATTTACGAATATACACCGGGCTTTATCCATGCAAAAATGATGGTGGTAGATGATGCCTATGCAGTGGTTGGCTCCATTAACTTAGACTTTAGAAGCCTTTATCTGCATTTTGAGTGCGCAGCATTCTTATATCACAGCCAGGTGATTGAAGATATCAAAGAGGACATTGAAGAGACCATAAAGGTATCCCAGGAAATCACCTACGACTACTGCTTAAGTCTAAACCGCCCATACCGTCTGTGGCAAAGTCTGCTTCGACTGTATGCGCCGTTGTTGTGATATTTTCCCGGTATCCTATATAATTATGTACCATTCGTCCATAGGTCAATTGGATTGAACTATGGACTATTTTTTACCACTTTGTTCTTCGCTTTGTACTGCACGCAGACTATCATAATAAGACTTATACCGGTAACAGGTTCTTCTGCTTAAGTCTGTATGATTCACAATCTCCATTATAGTCATTCCCTGCTCATATAGTTGCACCCAGTTATTATAGGATTCCTGCCACTTCGCATCATGCTTTCTTCTTCCACCCCGGTCACGATTCTCATATTCTGTCAGCTTATCTCTTAGTTCCGCATTCTCCTGTTCCAGTTCAGTAATTCTCTTCAATGCCTGTTGTAAGTTCATACTACCACCATACCCCACTTTTATTCTTCGTGATGTTCTTTTGTTTTCTGTTTTTTATCTAACTCTGCCTTTAGTGCTGCGATTTCACTTTTAATTTCTGCAATCTCCTTGTCTTTTTCGGCAATTTTTTCTGCCATTTCATAATCTTTTTCAGCAATCACACTATCCTTTTCAGCAATCACACTATCCTTTTCCTTCAATGCCTTTTCGTAATTATACTTCTTCATCTCCCAGAACTTCTTTTCTGAATAATCCGTATCGAACATATAGTATACCTCACTTCTATTCTTTATAAGAAATCTACGAAGAATATCCTTATCAATACAATATTCCACCGCCCGGTCAACAGACTCCGCATGAGAATATCCCTTTGCATGAAACTCCCTCACTTTATCCACAAACCTTGCATAATCCAAAAGTGTCTTACAATGATTCATAATATCCTGATTATGTCCAAGATTGATATTGATAACCGTTGCCACGCATTCCAAGCATCCATCAGATTCTTCAAAAGCATCCGATAAACGCAACTCAGAACGATCTGGAAGAGATTGCTCACCGTTATAAAAAATTACATAACGGGGTGTCGGAAGCTTCACTAACGCACTGCCATAAATATCTAGTTTGTTCATCTGAATATAGGCCCGGTACACGCTGGCAAAATAATTCAAGCCACGAATTGGCATATTCGGATTCACCGTACTCTGGTGTTCATATAGATTCAGATAATTGCTGATAATAAAAGAGCAATCATTCTTCACACCCATATAAACCATATCATTCAAAGTCGTAATCTCAAGCAAATCCAGATCCGTATAACTGCTTCCATTCAAAGCATTATACAATGAGAGCAGCTCCCTCTTGTCATGAAATAAAGTAATAAACAACCGGTCCTTAAAGTTACGTCGAATACGGAATCTTCCGAGCAGTTGAGAAACCTTATCCTTCCAGTTCTCTTGAAAAGGAATCATATTCTTCGTGATGTTCTTTCTTTTGTTTGTCATTCACTACCTCCTTATTATAGCTTGTTTGTTAGTAAAATGGAATAGAGACGCCGTGCCAAATATTATTTATGGCATCATCATACCTTAAAAAGAAGAGTGTGTCAATTATGTTTTTTGACACACCCTTCTTTCTGCTGCCCACTTATAAACACCTAATCTTTGCTATACCTCCCACACCTTTTCATCTATCATTTAAAATAGAACACCTTCCCCTTCGGCTGAAACGGCAGACGATTTCCTTTCGGAATCAAATAAGCATGTTCTCTTCTCACATGCAACCGGTTCTCTATATATCCGTCTGTAATAATCAAAATCGGACCATTCTTCGGAAAATCCTTCATTTTCTGGTACAAATCAAGGGCCGGTTGTAATACCGTTCCGCCACGTCCGGTTACCTTTACTCTGCCTGCTAAATCCTCTGGAGATAAATACCCAGCATCCGTAGCCTCGGCATCGCAAAACACAACACGAACCAGCGGAACCTCTTTTGCTGCGGCATAACTAGCCACACTTCCTAGCGCCATACCAATCTGCTTATCTGACATGGAACCGGATGTATCAATCACCACGCCAAAAGTTCTGGCATCTCTATCCTCATCTCTAATCACAAAGCTTGGTCTTGGAATATCCGGAGTTGCACCCTGTCTTCTGCTGGGTCTTGCATAACTACGATGCTTCTCCACTGGTGGAAATTGTTCATCGAACCATTTGGCAAGTTCTACCTCCCATGGAATAGGGGGCATCGTAAGTGCTCTAATCTCCTCCACCAAACCTGCCGGAAGATAACCTCTACTCTTACTACCCCAGGAATCACTCAACTGATAATCCAATCCCTCTCGAAGCGCATTCTTAAAGAATTCATCTAATGACACGCCTTTTCCCATTCCTCCAAAACCCGGACCACCGCCTCCCATAATATCACCTTTTCCAAACCCACGGAATGTGTTCATTTTCGTATATTTCCGAATCTCTTTTACGATTCTGTCATAAATGGTTTCTGCCGACAGTCCCTTTAACTCTTCATCATATAACAATCCCTCACTTGGCATATCACCAATCTCCATTTCATGCAACCAGCCATTTACCACATAATCACAAGCTACATTCCAAAGATACCGGTCACGCCCCTGACATCTTTTATGATGTTCTAACCCTGCATGCAGATACTCATGTGCTAAAACAAACCGCCATTCCTTTTCACTCAAATTCGCCACCGGATTCACATAAATTTCCCCAAGCTCAGCATCCACTGCCGCTATATGTATCTCATATTTCTGACAGATATCCACATCTTCAATAATCTTAAAAGATGCCGCCACACCACCAAGAAGCGGATAATGAGATAAGAACCACCCGGCTGCTTTTGTTACAACAGTCTCCTTCACCGCATTCCGTTTATTTCCACTCTCACGGCTTACCGTATCGGTTACAGAACGGGCTAACGACCATGCAAATTGATGGGCATATTCGTTTTTTTCTCCCTCCTTGTAGGAAACAGGCTTTGAAAGACCTGCCATATCCAAGCCTTTTAAACCATTTAGTCCATAGCTTTGTGGAATATGCTCTTGTCCCCCTATTTCACTTTCCAATAAATGATAATAAATCTTTACTTCATCATTCATTTTAAACCGATATTTTTTTGCAGGATCTTCAACTACAGGTTGTCCATATCTGATATCACTTAAAAATCTTGTAACATATATATCACAGGCTAAATTCCATAAATCTGCCCGAAATTCCCCATTAACATCCCGTGGAATCTTATTTGCATCAAAATGTCCGAACGCCAAATGGAGCAGGCAGTGAGCCACAACATATTCCCATTCCGCCGCCTCCAGATTCCGGTGCACATTTACATAAACCGCGCCATTAGAATCTACTGCTGCAATACTTCCCTTGTGCTGAAGGTATTTTCCCCTCATATAGACGCTGCCCTTCAGCTTTCCGAATAACGGATGTTTTTCCAATTTATCCATTCCCGCATAAAATCTTGCCTCATCTTTCGGTATTTCCTTTCCGTAATAGTAATAACGTCTCGATATATGTGGCACATTTTCACCTCCTCTTTTACATAATGTGCCGATTTGCGTAGTCTCTACTTACTAATCACCAGCCTTGGAAGGTCTCTGGCAACTTCCACCATGAACCAATCCGGAAGCACATCTCCTTCCTCTGCCGATACTACCATCTGCGCAATCTCAAAATTGATTACCGATAATTCCTTAATCATTCCTTTTGCACGATATACAAAAGTAAGTTGATTTCCTTTGATATCCTGTTTACTTTTGGGCAATTCCTGCATCAGTTTTCCCCGAAATGACTGTGCCAGAAAATAGAGGACATCCCGGTCTTCCGGTTTTGCCGGCCATTTGCTGTTCTGTGCAATGATATCATCCAGTAAATGTGTGTTTCCCAGCTGCTTTGTATAGGCAAGAAACATTCCCGCATGAGAAGGAGACAGGCAGCCATAAGCAAGCATTTTTAACACATCCTGTGAAAGCATGACTTCATCTGCCCGATATTCCATCAGCGCATCACTTAACATATGCCAGGAACGTGGCGTGGAATATGGTTCCTCCGTCTTCGGTGGTTCCGAAAATAAATGATCCGGTCTTTGAATAATATAGTCGATTACCCATGGATGAAGTCCTTCACTCTGTGCCCATTTTATCCATTGTCCTGCATCCACCCGCATTTGCACATGAAACATACGGTTAATCAGCGCAGATGACATGGTCTTTACAATCGCACTATCCTGTGCCCGGTTTCCCGCTCCCACCACAATGCTCCCCTCCGGCAAATGATATTCTCCAATTCTTCTTTCATGAATCAGACTGTAAAATGCCTTCTGTACTTCCTGGGAGCATGCATTTAACTCATCCAAAAACAAAACATAAGGCTCTTTTCTTGCTATCATTTTCGGTGGCAGAAACTCTGATGTATCGCCTTTAATCTGCGGAATGCCGATGATATCCTCCGGTGCTAACTGGCTTCCCAAAAGTGATACACATGGCAGTCCCACTGCATTTGAAAACTGTTCCACCAATGCCGATTTTCCAATACCCGGTGCTCCCCAGATAAAAACCGGTCTTACCGGTGCAACATTCAGTAATAAATCCAATAATTCATTTTGTGTAACTGTATATGGTAAATTCATAAATCCTCCTTTTAAATATCTCTACCTCTCATCTTTTCATTGTACTGCTTCTTTTTGTTGATATATCTGACCTTTGCACGGGGGCAGTATTTGCTGCAATGCTGGCAGTATCCTTTGTAGTCCGCCTCTCTGCCCTTGGTGCATTCGCCATAGGCCACATAATATTTACATGGAGTTTCCCTAAAATGTGCCATTATCATTCCTTCTTTCTTATTCAATTTTTCATTGTTTGTTGTGAAAATAATTGTAGAAGTTTGATTTCCGTTCATTTTGTCCATATATACCTCTTTTTATGCGGTCACTGGCGCATCCTGACGGAATATAGAAAACATTCCCGCTCTTGCGGGATATAAATGATATAAAGAGACTTAAGAAGCATCCCTTCTATTCAAGTCAAATCATAAAATATATCCTATCCCTGTATTACCGGAAGGATCATCAGACCTCTACCTATTCTCTCTTCAATTGTCTCGTTGCTTAAAAATAAATTCGTATTCATCATAATGTCCTCCTTTCTTTGCAGGGTTGATAGTTTCTAGATATACACTTGCAAAAGCAAGTCTTGGAGCGGCAGACAATGTTGCCATTTCGTCCAGCCGCTCCATGTACTATAACATTTATCGGCAAGTCGTACAATAAACTTATAGTTTAAAATCATGTTTTCAGAAAATGTATTATATTATTATGCTTAAATGCATGTCTATTTCTTAAAAATTTTCATGAGTCCTTCTGTTATCTTTGAACTCATACAATGCGGACAGCTTATTTGTCCAACACTTGGATTCCAAGCATAATACCGATTACACTTCCTGCATTTCTTGTACATTGGTAACTGGCTCATATTTCATTTCCCCTATCCTATGTTACATAATTTCCTGTTCACATTATGCCGTCGAATCAGTTTTCGTGAAGCATTTTAACACTTTTCATCATTTATACCTTAAGTATCCTGTAATCGTTTCCTCTAATTTATCTTCATAAATTTCTCTCATTACCTGAGCACACGGAACTTTGCACATACGCATTGTTTTAGCACTCTCCTGAACCTTAAATGTTGTCTGTTTATGTTCTATACAAAAATCAAGCCATGATTGGATATAATCCCTCGCCACTTCCCATTCAAAATTACACTCTTTTTTCAATCGCACAAAAGAAGATAACACACTGATACACCTTACTCCCCCAATGCTGACTATACCACTTCTGGCATTTTGATCATCTGAGCAGAACACATAGATCTGCTCACCCATCATCACAGAAAGCATCTGCAATAATACATAGGTTTTTATTTCCCCAAGATTCTGACTGACACCAATATTGCCACAATCAACCTTCAATGCCTCAAAAAATTCATTTTTCGTAATATTCCTATAATCTATCTTTTGTAATTCTTTAAAATTGTCCTCAAAATATCCAGCTCGATATGCCTGGCAAGCCTTCTGTAACAAATTAGCATACAACAATAATGATGCTGGCGTTCCATATATTAGCTTCAATTCATCAACTATATCCTCATCACTATAACACTTTATCTGCCCTTTCGAAATCTTTTCTTCCAGCCATTCCATAGAACCCGAAACATTATGCCTGGAAAGTTCCGTCCGAATCTGACTATGGCAACAGAATTGATATCGCGGCAATTCCATAATTCTATCAATCAAATGATTTTCATCATCCTTTTGAATAATATGCATTTTAGAAATGAAGTCCGTATCTAAGAGAGCATATTTATCCTTCTGCATAGCCCCTCCTTATCCCTTTTGATAGAAACCCGCTCTGATTTCTTCTAAGAACCTTCTATCTGCCTCTTCCCTACTTTCTGTAAGAAGCTTATTCTCTGAATTAAATTCCAAGTTATCTAAAAGACTTCCAAAATACTCTGTTCCCACACTACTCATCTGCCATTGCTTTGCTTTTCCGGTAAGTTCGACCCGCTGTTGCACATAAGCCGTATCATTTTTTAACAGCTCGTCAGCTTTCATTTCTTTAATAATCTGACCCTCAAATAATCTTAGCACTACTGCCTTATACGGAAGTGCAAATGATTCCATCAAAGTTAAAATATCATCCACCTTGATATTCATTCCATCAATTCCATATAATGCGACCTGTTCCCGCATCAACCCATCCGGCATTAATAAAAGTCCCGCAAACGCATTGGCTTCTAAATCCTCCTGTGTCATTGCAGCCTCATCCACCACCTTAGACTCTAACACAGAACCGGTACGTAAAGTGTCTGTATCTATTCCTTCCACAAAACAACGGATATGATACAACTCATGTGCCACTGCAAATATTTGCTTACAAATAGCCAACTCAGAATTTACACACAAAAAAATGGTTCCTTTCTTCACAAAGGTAACTGCCCATAATTCTTCATCCTTAAATGGATAGCGTAAAATTTCTAACGCAATTTCTTTTTTTCTTGCATAATTCTCTACAATTCCAAAAATTGATACACCCAAAATAGAACTTCCACAATATGCGCCAGAAAACTCTCTTGAACCATCTGCGATTTTTTCAAACCTTTTTGCCTGCTTTTTATATAAGCTTTCTTCCAAAACATTACCCATTAATCATCCCCCCAAGTTTCCATCATACGTGTTCCGTTCTCCCGTACACGACTATGAAAAAGAATCATATCCGACAGCTTATCGGCAATGGTTAGTGCATCTTTTGCCTGCTGTGACGCAACCTTACCCATGAAAGCATGAACTACATTCTCTTCCTGTAAATTTTCCGGTATTTGCGTCAATTCTTCCATTTTCACGCCAAGAAAATCTGCAATCTTTTTAAGTTCAATCGCATTAATCATCCGTGATCCATTCAGCATCTTATTTACAGTCTGCTTTGTTGTTCCAATCCCATCTGCCATATCAGTCTGCTTCCTATTTTGCTTTTTCAAATAATTCAGAATATTATTTGCAATAACCATATTCATATCTATCATAATTCCATCCTCCTGCATATCCAACCATTATCTTTACCTTCATTATATTTTTTATTATTCTATTCGTCAATATTATAGTTATCTTTTAATCATTTTTATTCTGAAAAGTATCTATTTGGGTTACTACATTATAATTTCATTCATAAATTAGGCTTCAGGCTGGTATCTGAAAAGGTAGATGATACCAGTCTGAAGCCTTTTACAATATAGTCTAGTGTATGGATGTTTTAAGTTTTAACAACTCTCTTTATCCTTTTCAACCAGAACGTGAGCTGCGCCCTTGAGCCTTGAAGCCATCCACTTTGTATCAAGAACTTCCCCCTTAATAGCGGTCCAGCATTTCCATTAAAGTCTGTTTCATCTCCGCCCGCAGGGAATCCGGTTTTAGAACTTCAATTCTGGTACCCTGGCTGAGCAGCCACATCACGATGCCTTTTCCATAAACTTCCGCCTCAATAATCCATTCCTTTTACGCCTCGGAAATAATACGGGCTGTAGGCAGGCGGTCCAACACTGCTTCCGGATTCTCACCGGAAAACCGCAGACGTACCCGCATCAATTCTCCCGGATATTCTAGCTACACTTTCAGTAATCCTTTCTGCAATTATACATGTAATGATTATATTAAATGTACTCATAAGCAATCCCCTCGCTTTCCCATAAATACTTAATATCGTATCAGCATCTACCACCTGTAAAACGATGTGCAAGCCTCGTCATCATTCTTTCTTGTTTCCCCTTTTAATTTACATTTCCCCTTCTTACTCCGTCTTCCAAACACGCTGGTTCTGTAATTAGCACACTCTTCACAAATCGCTGTTTTTTTAGAATCAGCAAATTTACTGCAGACACTATCTTTATCCGTAACCGTATTCCCCGTGCGGTTGCATGTAAGACAGCCTCCCTTCATTTGAGAATGTACACAATCAAAACAATCCGCCATTTTCTTTTCCTCCTCGATTTTTGAATCACTATCAGCACAGTACATTAGACTATTGTTGCACTTCAATCATTCCATTTGAACCATTAGAAATATTGTATATACTATATCTGATATCAATGACATATACTGTCATCCTAATCATCTTTCAACATTTTCCTA